>JAFGRU010000012.1 GCA_016934985.1 Deltaproteobacteria bacterium | reverse complement strand
GGCATCGGGCATCCCCCCTTCGAGAATTACGAGCAACAAAGCGTGCAGAGAATGGTCCTTGCCAAGCATGGCGGAGTCTTCGCCAGGATCACCTATCAGGATGTCATGAATGGAATCATGGCTTCCCCGGACTACACCCAGGCTGAAAAAGCGTCCTTTATGAATGCATTCATCCAGGTCAATAATCACTTATGGCGCCAGGTCATGACGATAAATTTTTTTGATACCGTGAAGGAACTGAAAATTCCGGTTTTCTTTTTCCTCGGCAGGCATGATTACAACTGCCCTTTCGAAATCGCCGAAAAGTATCTCGCTGGAGTGCGGGCCCCAGTCAAGGATATCGTATGGTTCGAAAATTCCGGCCATTGGCCGAATCTTGAAGAACCGGCACTCTATCAGGAAAAATTAATCGCGATAAAAAAGAAAGTACTGGAGCTCGAAAACGCCCCCAAGAACAATTCTCAGAAAAAAACTCCAGTAAAAAATGACGCAGAGGCCGAGGAGGAATCCGCAGATATCGGCAACGATATCCATCCCCTGAAGAACTATATCTTCTACCTTCACGGGCGGATCATAGAGGAACAGGGGCCGGATGCCGTCAGCCCGGAATATGGCAGGTACTTCTACCGGGACATTATTCAGGCCCTGGCAAAAAACGGGGCGGAAGTGATCAGCGAGCCGCGCCCCCGGGGAACAGATCCCCTGGAATATGCCCGGAAAATCGCCAGCCAGATCAAATCCCTTTTGAAGGCCGGAGTCCCTCCCGGCCGGATCCTGGTGCTCGGCGCCTCCAAGGGAGCCGGGATTGCCGTGCTGCTCTCCGCTATCCTGGAGAATCCGCAGCTGAAATTCGTATTGCTGGCGATCTGCAACAGGGAGATGGCCGCATACTGGAAAAAAAACGATATCAGGCTCTGGGGGAAGATCCTCTATATCTATGACAGCGAGGATCGCGTCGCAGGCAGCTGCAAGCCGTTTCCTGACATCCTGAAAGGCCCGGGGCTCAAGGAATACCGGGAACTGGAATTGAAAATGGGCCTGGGTCACGGCATTCTCTACGCGCCGCACCGGGAATGGCTGGAGCCCGCCCTGCAATGGCTGGAACGGAAATGAGGTTTTTTTCGTACAAACGGATGATGATTTTTTTTCACCGCTGCTGCATGCGGGCCAATGAAAAGCATGAAAGCAAAGGAGACAAAATGAAACGCATTGATAAAAGAGGCCGGGGTTTCCAGGCCTTCCTGACATTCCTGCTTCTGGTCATTGTACCCGGCAGCGCCTGGCCAGCCACTCGATTCTGTCTCACCTATTCTGAAAATTTGCAGGCCGCTCCCATCAGCGGCAGGGCGCTTTTGGTGTTGAGCTCCGATCCGGCCGTCGATCCCGACGTCCCGGATCCCTTTCGCCCCTTTATCACGTTTGGCATGGACTTTGCAGACTGGAAACCGGGGGAAGCGCTGGTCATGACCGGCCGGAACTGTGACGGTTTCAAGGCCACGATCGGTCAGTTAAAGGGAAGCTACTCGCTCAGGGCGGTCATCGATACGGACCTGCAAAGCAGCATTCTCCAGAAGCAGGGAACGCTCTACAGCGACAAGATCATTTTCGAGGTCAATGAAAATGGGGAAACCATCGTTGACGTCGAGTTAAACAATATCATAATCGGCAGGGAGTTCAAGGAGACAGAAACCGTCAAACTCCTGAAAGTGAAAAGCGATCTGTTAAGCGCTTTCTATCAGGAACCCACCTTCATTGAGGCCGCGGTGATCCTGCCCGTCACCTATGCGCAGGATTCCGGCAAACTTTACCCGGTCGTTTTCGTTTTTCCCGGCTGGGGATCGACGCACATGGCGGTAACCCGGGACGATTTTCAGCAAAAGAGATACGGCATGTCCGGATATGGCCAAGAGAAGATTTTTGTTTTCCTGAACCAGGATTGCCGCTTCGGCTTCCATGTTTTCGCCGATTCGGAAAACAACGGCCCGCGCGCCACATCCTTTGTAAAGGAATTCATCCCTTTTCTTGAAGAAAATTACAGGGTGGCGAGGCAAGCATGCGGGCGTTTCCTGGTCGGGCAATCCTCGGGCGGCTGGGCGGCATTGTGGCTGCAGGTCAACTTCCCCGATGTCTTCGGGTTGGCCTGGGCCGGGTCGCCCGATCCGCTCGACTTCAGGGATTTTGTCGGCCACGACCTCTATGGCAAGAAGGCGAACTTTTTTTATGATGACCACGGCGGGCTGACAAAAGCCATGCGCAGCACGGAGCATCCATTCACGAACAAGGAGTGTCTGGAGATGGAGGCCGCCCTGGGCGACGGCGGACAGTTCCAATCGTTCGAGGCCGTTTTCGGAGCCAGGGGCCGCGACGGCAAGCCGCAGCTGCTCTTTGACCGAAAAACGGGAGAGATCGATCACATGGCCCTGGAGCACTGGAAAAAATATGACATCAACCTGTTCTTGCAGGAAAATGCCGGAATACTGAGAGAAAAACTTGCCGGCAGGATCCATATCGTCGTGGCTGGCAATGACCCGTTCTTTCTCGACGGTTCCGTGAGATTGTTGAAAGACGCATTGGCACGGCTGAGGTTCAACGCCGATATTGAGATCCTTGAAAGCGGAGAGCACAATACCTGGAGCGAGGAGACCCGCAAAAAAATGCACAAAAAAATGGATGAGCTTTATATGCCGGAGGCAGGCAAAAAGGAGGAATTATGAAAATAAGAAAATGGATCGGCTGGATGACCTGCATGCTGCTCTGGGCCGCCATAGCTCCGGCCCAGGAAATATTCAAGGCGATCTTCAGGAGCGAAATACCTCGGGTGACCGCCATCCTGGAAGCCGAACCCCTGCTGATCAACGCCAGAAACAACAACGGCCAGACCCCGCTGCTTTTCGCGGTGGCGGTCAGGAATCACGAGATCGCCAGACTCCTCCTGGAAAAGGGCTCCCTGGTGAACTGCGGCGACAACAACCTGCGCGCGCCGATTCACTACGCCAACTGGAACAACGACAAAAAAATGATCGGGCTCCTGCTGGAGTACGGCGCCGTGATCGATACCCGGGCCATCGGCGGAGCCACCCCCCTGATCCATTCCTCGCTCGCCAACCAGTTCGAGATGAGCCGTTTTCTGATCGAGAAGGGGGCCGACATCCACATCCAGTGCAATTCACTGACCACGCCCCTCTACTTCGCGGTGCTGAACCACAACCCGGAATACCTTGACTATCTGATCCAGGCCGGGGCGGAAGTCGACGTGCCTGATTTTCTCGGCAGAACCCCGCTCTGCATCGCCGTGAGAGACGGCAATATGGAATGCGCGAAAAGACTTCTGCTGCACGACGCGAATGTTTTCACCACGGATGCTTTTCTTGAAAGGTCACTGCTTCATATTGCCGCGATCGCGGGGCATGAAGAAATGATCGAACTCCTCCTGCAAAAGGGGTTGGCGGTCAATAAAAAGGACAAGAGCGAATGCACTCCCCTCGATTACGCTTACCGTTACGGCAATTTGGCAGCGGCGAAGCGGCTAAAAGACCATGGGGCCCAGGTGGGAAACAGCAAAGACCGGTCCCTCGGCGCCGAGAGTGGCCAAGTCGAGGCAAAGCCCGGCGCGGCGCGGGTCGTCAAGCTGCAGAACGGAAGCTGGGCAGTGATCACGAAAAGCAGTGCTCTTGTTCTCGGCTATTCCGAGATCGGCTCCGCTGCCAAGGACGCATCCTTGCTGAACGGGCACATCACGGCGGAGATCTTTGCTAAAAAAAAGAACGTCTTCTCTATCGATCCCGATTATCATCCCCTCAAGGAGCGCTATTCCCTGACCGGATCCAATCCCCTGCTGGCCATCCCGCAGGCCAGGGAACAGATCACCTTCGTGTTCAACAGCAGCAACCGTGAGAGATACGGCCAGTACGAATTGAAAAAAGTTCACTTCCCCAAACCCGGAGAGACCCTGATCCTTGATGATCTCCATCTAACGGTGGTTCCCTCCTACGAGCGAAACCTCTGCTACCTGATGGAGATCGAGGGCCTGACCATTGCCTGGATTACAGGCATCTGCGACAACTACCTGGCCTATAAACGCGATGCGGCCCTTATAAAGACTCTTCATGAAAATAAGGTCGAACCGGACATCCTGTTCCTTGGCAGTCCGGCCGGGATCGGCCCGGAGATCGCCAACGGCATCAGGGAGACATTCCTGGAAGCTTCCGTGCTGGGCGCCAAGTCCGTCTTTGTTTTCGGTCACGAAGCTCTAGAAAGAAAGGTTCTTCACCAACTCAAAAGAAAACAAGCGGAACCCACCGTTTTTATGACCGCCGCCAATCCGGGTGACAGCTTCCAACTATAACAGTAGTACATCCAGAATTTGGCCGGGCGCATTCCTGTCATCGTTTCAGAACTGAGTCCCATATCACTCTGCATCGCAACGGACAGGCCTTGCCAATGCAGAGCAATATTAATACGGCACAAGGCATGATCTGTTAAATGCTGCAGGCTTCCAGGAAATTGCTGATCCCTGAGAAAAAAATGCCTGAAGCGAGACCATGGTCCGAAAAGTGACCGCACAATGACCGCAAAAGGAGGACCAGAATGAACCTTGTTAAAAAGATTTTGTGGGATCAGGGGAGAAAACGTTTTCGCGCGACAATCAGGATCTTCCTGATATTGGCGATTTTTTTTCTGCTCTATAAACTTTATTTGACAGTACTAAATGGAATGGGAGTAAAATTTATGTATTCCGCTAAAACTCCCTTATGGATTTTCCTGGTGGCTGGGACCCTGCGTCTTCTTCCTGCCATCATCGCCTTATGGCTCGGGGCGAAATTCATCGACCGGCGCAGGATGAAGGATTATGGACTGCACCTGAACAAAAACTGGTGGATCGACCTTGTTTTCGGAATGGGACTCGGCACCTTTCTGATATCGCTGATTTTTGTCATTGAACTTGGATTGGGCTGGGTTTCAATTTCCGGAACAGCTCATGTCCACAATTCCCACAACCCTTTTATCGTCCCCTTTCTTGTTTTTTTCCTCTACATCATTTGCCAGGCCGCGTTCGAGGAACTGCTGGCGCGCGGCTACTTGTTCAGAAACTTCGCCGAAGGCCTGAATTTCAAGAAGATCGGCGTTCGAAGAGCCGCCTGGCTGTCGTGGATAGTGATCTCCCTCCTGTTCGGCCTGGCCCATCTTGGCAACCCTGACGCCACCGTCATCAGCACCTTGAACCTCATAATGATCGGCTTGACTTTGGGAGCAGGAGTCCTATTGACAGGCGAATTGGCCATCCCCATCGGATTGCATCTATCCTGGAACTTCGCCCAGGGAAACATCTTCGGTTTTCCGGTCAGCGGATTGTCCTACCCGTCAGAAATCGCATCACTGGTCCGCATCGAGCAAAACGGGCCGAAACTCTGGACCGGAGGGAAATTCGGCCCCGAGGCCGGCCTGCTGGGGATCGCGGCGAACCTGATCGGGCTCTTGCTGATCATTCTTTGGACCCGTTCCGAAAAGAAGGAAACAGCCTGCTGCGGCGATCGCACTGAAATCCTGACAGGATCAAATCATGAGGAAAAATGATTTGCTCAACAACGATATCCTTGAATCTTTTTTTCAATTTCTACCGTCTTAGTAACCTGGAAGCGCCAACTCCGCTGCGGGACGGCATGACGCCGGCATGGCCCGTCC
>JAFGRU010000001.1 GCA_016934985.1 Deltaproteobacteria bacterium | reverse complement strand
GGGGTAACAAACAAGGCAAAAACCCTGAAAAGCAAGGGCGGGGACGTGTTTATTCTATTGACAACTGACAGCCATATCAGCCTTCTATTTGTGCGAATTTTCTTACCATATGCGGCATGAAGCAATTGTGCTGAACAATCACAAAAAATAAAAACCCGGTGGCATTATCTCCTCCGGGTTTGTTGGGCAGTTTTGAAGCACAAGAGTTCAGGCAAAAAGACCGGCCAGTTTGCGGCCGAATTCAAGGCACTCCGCTTCTTTTTCCGCGTCAGGTTTCCAGGGGACTCTGAGGGGCTCGGCCACGACTTCGAAGCCCGAGGCTTCAAGTTCCCTGGCGACAATGCCCGCTGATTCGCCGCTCCAGCCGAAGCAGCCGAAGGCGGCCGCTTTCTTGCCGCGGAACTTCATGCCTTTGACTTCTTCGAGAAGGGAGGCCACAGACGTCAGGATGCCGTTGTTGATGGTCGGTGAACCACCAATCACGGCTTTCGATCTGAAAATTTCCGTGATGACGTCGTTTTTATCCCTTTTGGCGAGATTGAAAAGTTTGACGTTGACCTTTTCGTCGGCGGACCTGATTCCTTCGGCGATCTTTTCGGCCACCATGCGGGTGCCTTTCCACATGGTGTCGTAGAAGATGGTGATCTGGTTTTCACAGTATTTGTCCGCCCATTTGAGATATTGCTCGATGATCTGGGCCGGATTGTCCCGCCAGATGACACCGTGGCTCGGGCAGACCATATCGAGGGGCAGATTGAGGGCTAGGACCTCCTGAATCTTTTTGGTGACCAGGGCGCTGAAAGGGGTGAGGATGTTGGCGTAATATTTCAGGGCTTCGGCATAAAGTTCGGCCTGATCAACCAGGTCGTTGTACATGAGTTCCGAAGCATAGTGCTGGCCGAAAGCGTCATTGCTGAACAGGAGGTTGTCCCCGGTCAGGTAGCAGAACATGCTGTCCGGCCAGTGGAGCATGGGGGCCTCGACAAAGATCAGCTCTTTACCGTTGCCCAGGTCGAGGCGGTCGCCGGTCTTGACGACCTGAAAATTCCAGTCCTGATGATACTGCCCTTTGAGGGATTGGACGCCTTTGGCCGAACAGTAGATGGGGGTGCCGGGAATGCAGTGCATGAGCAGAGGCAGAGTGCCGCTGTGGTCGACTTCACCATGGTTGGCAATAACGTAATCGATCTTTTTGAGGTCGATTTTTTTGCTCAGGTTACGGATGAATTCCTTGTCAAAGGGCGCCCAGACGGTATCGATGAGGGCCGTTTTTTCTTCCTCGATAAGGTAGGAATTGTAGCTGGTTCCGCGGTGGGTCGACAGCTCTTCACCATGAAATGTTTTCAATTCCCAGTCGATTTTTCCGACCCAGGATACATTATTTTTTATTGGAAAGGTCATCATTTTCTCCTTTCTGGATTGTTGCATCTGCAACACTTCAAATTATAGCAATTTCCTCTGGAAAATTTCCACAGCTAAAGGTTTCGGCTTTGGTCGATACAATCCACGAAAGTGGAAGCGGAACAAAATGGGCGCTTTTCAGCGGCGGCAACAACGATTTTACAGATTTGCCTCCGCCGGAACGGCCCCGGCGAAGGGGGAGGGGACCACCTGATTGCGGCCATTTCTTTTGGCTTCATAAAGGCGCCGGTCGGCACTGGCTATACAGCTCGAAATGTTGCGGTCACCGGGTGTTTGAGCGCAGACACCGAAGCTCATGGTTATTGGGACTTTGATGTTGTTGAAGGTCAGGGGGCTGCCCTCAATTTTCGAACGCAACTTTTCGGCAACCTCTCCGGCCTCGTCCAGGGATGTTTCGGGCAGCAGAAAGAGGAACTCTTCCCCGCCCCAGCGGCAGATGACATCTTCGCTGCGCAGATTTTTTTGCAAGATGCGGGCGATATGCTGCAGGACCTTGTCACCGCAATCGTGGCCATGCTCGTCATTGACACGTTTGAAATGATCGACATCCCCCATGATCATGGAGAAAGGCCGCTGAAAACGGGCGGAACGATTGATCTCCCGCTGCAGGAGCTCCTTGAAAAAACCGCGATTCATCAGTTTGGTCAAGGGGTCGAACATGGCGAGTTCCTCAATCTGGTTGAGCAAAACCATGGTGGCGCGGATGACCCCGCAAGCAAGCAAGAGCAGGATAATGGTTTCAAAGGTGCTCTCGATAAAATTGACAGGCGTGGCGTCGCCGCCGAAAAAACGGTTGGGAATATCGAACAGCTCGTTGACCCACAGGGCAAAAATCATGACACCGAAGCCGAGATATTCGTAAATCAGGATTCGTCTGAAGAGTTTACCACTGGGCATGGTTGCTTTTACCTCTAAAAAATATTTTGATTGGTTGACGGAGATATTGTGCTTGCCTTTCGATTATACCCGATTATGTGAGAATGTTATAAGTCAAATGTGTTTTGACGATTGCTTTTTCTGAAGCCGTTGTTAACGCCTCTTCCGAGGTGTTAAGCCCTGGTCTGAAATGGGACATAGTCTGTCAGCCAAGCTCAGACGAAGAATCCGGTGAGCTGTTTAGGCAGCATGGGGCGCCCCTTTTCATTCATGGCTGTGGCAATGGTGCGGCCGTTGAGGATCAGGAGGTTGTCGGGGTAGCGATAAATTTCCTGCACAAAAGCGAAACGGATGCGCGAGACTTTTTCCATGGTCAGCCCCACCCAGAATGCGTCGCCACTGCGAAGGGGATGTTTGTAGTCAAGTTCAACCCTGACTGCGATCAGATTGACGTTTTCAGCGGCAAGAGCGGCGAAGTCGACGCCGATGGATTTCAGGTATTCGTGGCGGGTATGTTCGAGATAGTTCTGGTAAACGGAGTTATTGACGATCCCCTGGAGGTCGCATTCGTAGTCTCGAACCTTGAAATCGAGCTTGAAAAGATAATCGTTCATTGACCCTCCCCGTTTTTCCGATGAGCCAGTTCGAGCCTGTGCAAAATTTTTTAGTCGTTATAGATACCCTTAAAAGGCTTGCCAGTCAACAGAACCTGCAATTGTTAAAAATAAATTTTACCACCGAGGGCAGCCGGAATTGATTTCCAGGGGGAGGGAGGAGGGGTTTTGGGGGCGGGACTGTTGACAGGGATGAAAATAAAAACCCGACCTCCGCTTCTGACCTGAAAGGGAAGGGGCGGCCGGGTTTTGGCAGGTTCAGACTTGAGCGATTTCCGAGGTGCAACTTGGGCAACGGGTGGCTTTAACAGCAATGGTGCTGAAGCAGAACGGGCACTCCTTGGTTGTCGGCTCTTCTGCAGGAGCTTCCTTTTGGCGGTGGAGGCTGTTAAGTCCTTTGATAAGCATGAAAATTGCGATGGAAACAATCAGAAAGCTTATCACGGTATTGAGGAAAGTGCCGTAGTTTATGGTTACGGCACCCGCCGCCTGGGCATTGGCCAGAGAGGCGTAAGGGCTCGGCATGGTTCCTTCCTTGAGGACAACAAACAGGTTGGAAAAATCTACCCCTCCCAGAAGAAGGCCGATGGGGGGCATGATAACATCCGAGACCAGGCTTTTAATAATGGTCCCGAACGCCGCTCCCATAATAATACCGACTGCCATGTCGACCACATTTCCCCGCATCACAAATTCTTTAAATTCTTTAAACATTTTTTCCCCCTTTCAACACTGACATCGCCTTGGATTTTTTCCGACCTGGATTCCTGCTACTCAAAGGGGCTTGACCATCTTTTTTAAACTTATGATTTATAACCTGTGGCGAACTTTCCCAGGCAGTTTAAAAGCTGATCCGTCATAGTAAGATATTCATATGCATATTTTTAATAAGAAAAAGTCCCTTTATCAATTAAGATACATCTCTTTCAGGGTTCGTCAATCGGTTCAATTCCGAGGTTGTTCGTGCTTTAACAAGACAATCCATTACAATTGTAATCAGGTTCTTAAGGTGTGGAAAATTGGGCTCAACTAATGGAACTTTCGACATGGTGATTTCCCGAAGGAAGATAGTTCTTTTAATAATATTTGTGTTCTGTGTTGTTGTTTTGCTCTGCTGCTCGCCCATACGCTGTTACGAGGCGGCACTGATGCTTGCGGATATATCCGCCGGCAAGGAGCCGAGCCGCTGGAAAAAAATCAAACCGGCGCCTGAGCGGGAAGAAGTTGCTTTTGAAAGGAATGGGCGGCAATACCTTGGTGACCTCTACCGTTCTCCTGAGGGAATGCTGGCCGCCATTCTGCTGATCCCTGGGGCCGCCGAACTGGGGCGTGACGATCCCCGCCTGGTCGCGTTGGCGATGACTCTGGCACGGGCGCGTTTCGCGGTACTGGTGCCGGAAATTCCGAGTCTGCGCAGATTGCAGGTCAATCCCGGCAATATTCGTGAGGTGAGGGATGCTTTTGCCTGGCTGAGTTCCAGGGCCGACCTGGCTCCGCAGGGAAGAGCAGGGATGGCGGCTTTCAGTTATGCGGCCGGCCCTGCGATTCTTGCGGCTTTGGAACCGGAGATCCGGGACCGGGTTCGCTTTATTCTGGCCGTGGGTGGTTATCACGATTTAGAGCGGGTCCTGGTCTTTTTCACCACCGGCCACTTCCGCCTGGGCGGCAAATGGTCTTATATGGAACCGAACGCCTACGGCAAATGGGTTTTTGTCCTTCACAATGCCGAAATTCTCTCAGATGCCGAGGACGGCAAGCTTCTCAGGATGATGGCCCGGCGCAAAATGGACGACTTGTCCGCGGATATCGATGACTTGAGAGTTGGGCTCGGCCCGGAGGGAAGAGGGGTTTACACGTTCATCACCAATCGTGACCCTGTAAAAGGGTTGCAGCTTCTTGGGAAACTGCCCGAAGGCATTCGCGAGGATATTGCCGCCCTTAACCTGGCGGGCAAAGATCTTGCGCAACTCAAGGCCCGCCTGCTGCTGGTTCACGGTTACGATGACAACATCATTCCTTACACGGAAAGTATTGCTTTGGCTGCGGCGGTGCCCCGAAATTCATCTTCGCTTTTTCTCGGCCGGGGGCTGATGCATGTCGATTACGAGCCTGATTTTTCGACAATCTGGAGTTTCTGGCGGGCGGTTGGCAGGCTATTAGAGGAGCGGGAAAAATAAATCCCGATTTCTCTCGTTTGAATATTTATGCGCCAAAGGGGTTATGCAATATTTAAGAATCTTTTTTCGAAACTATTCAGCACAAGGACTCGTGTCGCCCATGGAAAGGGCATCTCTGCCGCCCGGATGGCGGCAGCTAAGCCCCATGGATGGGTTCACGCGGCTCTTGGAATGGGTGATGCGAGGCATTGTGCCGAAAAGCTGAATAATTACCTTTTTTCTTTGCCAAATTTTTTTCTATAATTGTAATTTAATGGTTTATAAATATAGTTTTCAGAATTTTCCCAAGAATTAAACGGAAAGGAATTTCTTTTGCGACCCCCTCGACTTATAGGTGTTTTTTGCCTGGGTTTATTTTTTCTGGTGGCTGCCGGTTGCGGCATGGGCAATTTGGCCAGCAACCTGTCCAGTGCCATCATGAATCAGAACGATCCTGAAACCGTCAGGGCTGGTGCTCCCGCTTACCTGCTTTTGATCGACAGCTTCATTGAGGGAGATCCGGACAGCGAGACCATGCTTCGTGCCGGTGCCGGACTTTACGGGGTTTATGCCGCCGTTTTCGTCACCGATCCGGAGCGGGCAAAGCGCTTGGCAGGACGCGCCCATGGTTACGGGGAAAGGGCTCTGTGCGAGCGCAAGTCTTCACTATGTGGATTGGCGCAGCGGCCCTATGAGGAGTTTGTTGCGTCCCTGGAAAATCTCTGCAAACGGGATGTTCCGACCTTTTACACTTTTTCCGTCAGTTGGCTGATCAATATCAAGGCCAACAGTTCTGATTGGGGCGCCCTGGCTGACTTGCCCAAGGTCGAAGCGGCCCTGAAACGTCTCGTCGAACTTGACGAAACCTACGAGCGGGGCAGTGCTCATCTTTACCTTGGCATTTTGCAGACCCTGCGGCCTCCGGCTCTCGGAGGAAAACCGGAAGTGGGAAGGCAGCATTTTGAGCGTGCTTTGGCTTTATCGGGCGGCAAAGATCTTGGCGTAAAGGTTGAATACGCCCGTGGTTATGCCCGCCTGCTTTACGACCGCGAACTTTACGACCGCCTGCTTCGCGAGGTTCTGGCCGCGGACCCGGAAAGCCCCGGACTGACCCTTCTTAATGTGCTTGCCAAAGAGCAAGCCCGGGAACTTTTGCGTAGCGGGGAAGATTATTTTTAAAACCGAAGTGGCTATTCAGTCCTCTGACGGATGACATTGTACTGAACAGTTGCAGATCAAATTTTTTTTGGAGTTTTCTGATGATGAAAAAGGTTGTTTTTGTGGCGGTTTTTGTTTCGCTTCTGGTTCTTTCGGGGCTGAATGCAGGGGCGGCCACCCTGAAGCTGGCTTCCATCGCCCCTGAAGGCTCGGTATGGATGACGGAGATGCGCAAAGGTGCCGAAGAGATCAAAAAACGCACCGATGGCCGGGTGGTCCTCAAGTTCTACGGCGGCGGAGTAATGGGCAATGAAAAAAGCGTTCTGCGCAAGATCCGCATCGGTCAATTGCAGGGTGGCGCATTCACCGCGACCGGGCTCTCCGAGGTTTATTCCGATCTGCGCCTCTACGGTCTTCCCATGATATTCCGGTCCCATGAAGAGGTTGACTACGTTCGTTCCCGTTTTGATAAAAAACTGCTTGACGGCCTGGAAAAAACCGGTTTTGTCAGTTTCGGTTTCGGGGAAGGTGGGTTTGCCCTTCTCATGTCCCACAACCCTGTCAGCTCATTAGCTGATCTTAAAGGGACAAAAATCTGGATCCCCAGGGATGACCTGATCAGCGAGGTGGGCATGAAACATCTTGGCCTTTCCCCCATCAGCCTGCCGATTACTGATGTTCTTACCGGCTTGCAGACCGGTCTTCTCGACAGTGTCGCGACCCCTCCTGTTGGCGCCATCGCTTTTCAATGGCATGTTAAAGTCAAGTACCTGACGAATGTTCCTCTCGCCTACACTTACGCCACTCTGATAGTAGGCCAGCGGGCTTTCAACCGTCTCAGCTCTGCCGACCAGCTTGTCGTGAGGGAAGTTATGGGCAGCATTTACGATCTTTTTAATCGCCAGAGCCGTCAGGACAATCAGGAAGCATATAATGCTCTGGTTAAACATGGCATACAGGTCGTCACTCCCTCACCAGAGGAAGAGGCTCTATGGCACAAAAAAGCTGAAGAGGTGTGCCTGAAAATGAAGAAGGACGGGGCATTCAATGCGGTCCTTTACGACGAGATGCAAGGTGATCTTGCCGAGTTCAGAAACCAGAATAACCCCAAGGTTGCGGGTCAATGAAATACCCTGAGGAAGTCATGGCCAGGATGCGTCGCATCGGAACCATGGCTGAGGATATACTTCTCATCTTTCTCCTGGCGGTCATGATCCTGCTGGCCACCAGCCAGATATTTCTCCGTAATGTCCTGGATATGGGCCTGATCTGGGCCGATGAGCTGGTTCAGGTGCTGGTCCTGTGGGTTGGCCTACTGGGTGCTATGGCCGCAAGCCGGGAAGACAATCACATCAATATCGATCTTTTGACCCGCTTTCTGTCCCCACGTCTGCAGTTGTATTCCCGCATGCTGTGTGCCGCTTTTACCGCCCTGGTTTGCGGTGTCATCGCCTGGCATGCCTTCCGGTTTGTCGGCATGGAGCAGGAGTTTGGCACCACCATCATGGGTACATACCCGGCCTGGATTTTCGAATCCATCATCCCCCTCGGTTTCGGTCTGATCAGCTACCGTTATACCCTTAATTTCTTTGTCTATCTTCGCCGTATCCTGACCGGGAAGGTGGATCAATGATTCTGATTGGCGTTGCTCTGGTTCTCTTCGCCCTTTTCGGGGCGCCCCTGTTTGCTGTTATCGCGGCCTGTGCCCTGTGGGGGTTTCATGTCGCCGGCGTCGACCTTTCGGTCATGGCTATCGAGATCTACCGTATTGCCGAAACTCCGGTACTGCTGGCCATCCCTCTTTTTACCTTTGCCGGTTATCTGCTCAGCGAAAGCCAGGCCCCCCATCGCCTGGTGCGCATGACTAATGCCCTGATAGGCTGGCTTCCCGGCGGTCTGGCCATTGTTTCCCTGGCGGTATGCGCCATTTTCACCGCTTTTACCGGGGCTTCAGGCGTGACTATTATCGCCTTGGGGGCGCTCCTTTTTCCGGCCCTGAGGGAATCCGGCTACCCGGAAAAATTCAACCTCGGCCTGGTGACGACTTCAGGGAGCCTCGGGCTTTTGTTCGCGCCCTCCCTGCCCTTGATTCTTTACGGTATTGTTGCCCAGCAGATGAATGTCGGTGCAGCGGTTTCCATCGAAGACCTGTTCCTGGCGGGTTTCTTCCCGGGTTTGCTGATGCTTGTTCTCCTTTCCCTCTGGAGTGTCTGGTCCAACCGAAGCAACCGCACCCCCATGCGCAGCTTTACCTGGAAGGAGGTGCGGGGAGCGCTGCATGAGGCCATGTGGGAACTTCCCCTGCCCATCTTCGTTCTCGGCGGCATTTACAGCGGCTACTTTGCGGTTTCCGAAGCTGCGGCAGTCACGGCCCTCTATGTTCTGGTCGTAGAGGTGGTCATCCAGCGGGAAATCTCCCTGCGCCAATTGCCCGGGGTGATGCGCAAATCCATGGTTCTGGTCGGTGGTATCCTCATCATTCTCGCCGTGTCCCTGGCCTCGGCAAATTACATGATCGACGCCGGAATTCCGACCAAGCTGTTTCAGTATATCAACGCCCATGTGTCGAGCCGCCTGACTTTTCTTGTTCTCCTCAATATTTTTCTTCTTGTTCTCGGTGCCATTCTCGATATCTTCTCTGCCCTGGTTCTGGTCGTGCCTCTCATTCTGCCGGTAGCGGTAGGATACGGCATCCATCCCGTCCACCTCGGCATCATCTTTCTGGCCAACATGCAGATCGGCTACCTGACCCCGCCCGTGGGGCTCAACCTGTTTATCTCCAGCTACCGTTTCAAAAAGCCCATCAGCGAGGTCTACTGGTCGACCCTGCCGTTTTTTCTTATTCTTCTGGCCACGGTCCTGGTGATAACCTACTGGCCCGCTCTTTCCCTCGGTCTGCTGGGCTGAAAGAGAGGGGGGATTTGTTTAAGACCCGGTTTTAGCCACAAGGAGAATGTTTCAGCCAACGGAAAGAATTTTTCCATATATCCGACAGAAATCTTGGTGATTTGGTCTTTTTCGACAAGGATATCCTATGCTTTCCGGCACTGCCTTATTCCTGGGTTTATTCAGCAACCTGGCAATTTTTATAATCCTGATTGCAGCCTATGGTTTCCTGAACAGTTATTTTGAGAAATCCGGCCCGTTTAAGCGCCAAGCTGCCGTTGGGCTTTCCTTCGGTTTTTTCGCCATTGCCTGTATGTTTGTCCAGATTCCTGTCTTTGAAGGGGTTATCGTAGATCAAAGGAATGCCATTGTCGCGTTGAGCGGCGCCTTTGGCGGGCCCTTGTCAGCGCTGGTTTGCGGTGCCATGGCCGCCGCTTTCAGGGTCTTTCTGGGTGGTGCCGGAACCCTTGCAGGCGTTGTCGGTCTTGGTTTGGCTGCTTTGGCCGGTGGCGGTCTTTATATTTTGCGCAGTAGAGTTGACACTGTGCTCAAGGCTGCTTTGGGTGCGCTGGCAGCCACCATTGTCATTCTCCCCGGCTTTCTTCTGGTAGGAGACCTTCAAACCGGGTGGGCTTTGTTGAAAGTCATGGTTCTGCCTTACGGTTCGGCAATTTCCCTCGGTATATTTCTGGGCGGCCTCCTGCTGGCTCACGAGGAGTCGCGGCATGTCGCAGAGGGGGAGCAAAAACTTTCCGAAAAACGCTTCAGGGAGTTGTTTGAGAGTCTGATCGATGTCAGCTACAGGACCGACAGCGAAGGCAATTTTCTTATCATTTCCCCATCCTCGGAGAAGATGTTCGGGTATCGTCCTGATGAGGTTTTGGGCAGGCGGATTGCCAATTTTTACAAGGATCCTTCCCGGCGTGATGATTTTATCGAACTGCTTCAGCGTGATGGCCGGGTAGACAATTTTGAAGCTGAAATAAGGAAGAAAGACGGCACCTTTGTCTGGGTTTCCACCAACGCAAAAGCGATTACGGATGCGGCGGGCAGCTTCTGCGGGGTGGAAGGGATAACGAGGGATATTTCCCAGCTAAAAAAAGTCGAAGAAGAAAAATTTCGGTTGGAAGAAGGTCTTCGGCAGAGTCAGAAAATGGAAGCTGTCGGCACCCTCGCCGGAGGGATCGCCCATGACTTCAATAATATCCTAAGTGCCGTCATTGGCTATACGGAGTTGGCGATTGACCGCTTCCCCGAGGGGAGTGAGGACAAAGAGGATTTACAGGCGGTGCTTGCCGCTGCGCTTCGCGGCAAGGAAATGACCAACCAGATTCTCATGTTCAGCCGCAAGAGAAAGCCCGACAAGGAGCTAATCCAGGCATCTTCAGTTATTGAAGAAGCTGTCAGGCTTCTCCGGAAAACGATCCCTGCATCCGTCAAAATCAATGTGGATATTGATCATCATGCCGGTTTTCTTCTGGCTGATCCGACGCAGATTCATCAAGTAGTATTTAATCTGTGCACCAATGCCTATCATTCCCTTGAAAACGAAAAAGGCGAAATCAACATTCAATTTAAGCCGGTGAAGGTGGAAGATATTAGCGAGGCAAAACAGCTGAATCTGAAAGAAGGAGACTATGCCCTTCTCATGGTGACAGATACCGGTAGGGGGATAGATAAACAGACCATGCCTCGTATTTTTGAACCTTTTTTCACTACCAAAGATCAGGGCCGGGGAACCGGGATGGGGTTGTCCGTGGTCCATGGAATTGTTCAGGACCACCAGGGTGCAATTGATTTTACCAGCGAGGCTGGGGTGGGAAGTTCATTCCGGATATTTCTTCCGCTTGCCAATGATGAATGCAGGTCGGCCTCTATACCAAAACTCAAGCCGCGTTGTGGGACTGAAAATATTCTCCTCATAGATGATGATGCTTCTTTGGTCAAACTGGGCAGAATGGTTCTGGAAAAACTGGGATATAAAGTGTTTGCCACAAGCTCTGGCAAGGAGGGCCTCGACAAATTTCGTGCAGATCCCGGAGCGTTTGATCTCATTCTCACAGACCAGACCATGCCTGAAATGTCCGGAGACTTTCTGGCCAGCGAGGCCATGCGGATCCGTTCAAATATCCCGGTGATAATCTGCACAGGCCACAGTTCAACTCTTGATGCGGAAAAGGCCCGGGCACTAGGCGTGCGGGCATTCCTGATGAAACCTTTTGATCAAAGTGTTCTGGCAGATACCCTCAGAAGGGTTTTGGATGACCAGGGGCAAGGTTAGGTTGTCTGGGAAATGGAATACATCATTCTGATCATCTTCTGGGTCGCCTGGTGTGCCCTTCACAGCGGCATGATTTCCCAGCGTTTTACGATCTTCCTTAAACAACATCTGGGTTTGCGCTACCGTTATTACCGCCTGTTTTTCAATCTCCTCGCTATGGTCACCCTCATCCCTCCCGTCTGGTATGGCATTCACCTCAGGAAGCATCTTTTATGGCAGGTAGAAGGTTTTTGGACTTTGCTGCGCTGGGGACTGTTGGCTGTTGCCGTGGTTCTCTCCATCGCCGGAGCCATGAAATATGACCTCAGGCAGTTTCTCGGCCTCCGCCAGATCATGACCGGGCGTTCTGCCAAGGCCCTGACCGCCTCCGGCCAACTGGATACCACGGGGATATTGGGGATAACGCGCCATCCCTGGTATCTGGCCGCCCTGATCCTCGTCTGGGCCGGAAGTCCAGCGGTTTATGTCTCGACCCTCATTGTCCAGGTCGTTCTGTCCCTCTATCTTATTGTCGGAACACTGTTGGAGGAGCGTAAACTGATTGTGGAGTACGGGGCCGCCTACCGGGACTATCAGAAGAGGGTGTCGATGTTGCTGCCGGTGAAATGCCTGTCATGCAAAGCTTTTTGGACCAGTCTCTCGGTATTGAATCGTCTGCGAAAATAAACCCATGTTTTTTAGCTCTTTCCTTGTAAAAAGTTAATATCGGCTTAACTTTGTTTTGCCTGTCTATTTGATTGGGAAATTATTGTAACCCTTCTGCTTGTTTAACTTGTGATTTATTGGAAATATAAAAATCATCCATTCTTGTGATTGGTTCTCCGCGCAGACCTCAAAGCGGCATGAAGCATTTTGATATTTCTGCGACCATATGAAAATCTTATTTAATAAACACTTATTTTACAAAATTACTGTTGATTATCGAGATATTATAATCATTGAAATATTTTTTGGCTTCTCAATATATTTTAAATAGCTTTTTAAATTTTTATTCGCATCAACATTTTAATTGAATGATTTCAAAAAACTTTTTCTGCAAATAACCATGTTTTTACAAATATTTCCAACTTGGAAATCATCGGACATTTTTGTTGGTTTTATAAAAACTCAATAATCGGCTCGAAAAACCTAATTAAATTAAACTGTTGTGCAAAAATTTGAGTTTTTTCTCAAGTTTCCTCAATCTTCGTAAAATTTCCCGCCTTCATCGCAGCTCCCCATAACATACTGAAATAAAACACAAAAAATCACTTTTAAAATTTTGGCACAGCCGTTGCCAAAAGATCATCTTCAAGGGCCGCAACGCTCCAGCTAAAAATTTTATCTGGTTTCGAGGATAAAAAGAGTGAAAGCGTCAACCAGATTTTGAAGATGAAAGGAGTGATTAATGAGGATTTGAGGGAGTGTATTTCATTCATTGTCTAACATTCAGTTTAACATTTAAACAGATCAGGAGAGAGGTTAATCATGGGAAGTACAGGTAGCGTTAGTTCTTGGGAAGAAGCCTTATTGGTTGCAATGATTCAGTACCCGGTTCCGGTTATCAAGGGTCCGGCAGATATCCAGGTTCAAGTCAATCAGATTTGCAAAACTGTCGATTCAACCAAAGCCGGATATCCAGGCCTTGACCTGATCGTTTTCCCTGAGTATTCAACACAGGGTCTGAATACGGCCATCTGGACCTACGATGAAATGCTTCTGACCCTTGAAAGCCCGGAAATCAGCAAGTTCAAGGAAGCATGCGTACGCAATGACGTCTGGGGTGTCTTTTCCCTCATGGAAGTCAACGACGATCCCACCTTGCCGCCTTTCAACACCGCCATCATCATCAACAACCAGGGTGAAATTGCCCTGCATTACCGCAAACTCCAGCCCTGGGTGCCCATCGAGCCCTGGTCTCCCGGCAACTACGGCATGCCGGTGTGCGACGGCCCCAAAGGTTCCAAGCTGGCCGTTTGCATCTGCCACGACGGCATGTTCCCCGAACTTGCCCGCGAAGCGGCTTACAAAGGCTGCAATGTCTACATCCGTATCTCCGGCTACTCCACCCAGGTTAACGATCAGTGGATCTGGACCAACCAGACCAATGCCTGGCAGAACCTCATGTACACCATGGCCGTAAACCTCGCCGGCTATGACGGCGTATTCTACTACTTCGGCGAAGGCACCGTCTGCAATTATGACGGCAATGTTCTCCAGCAGGGCCACCGCAATCCCTGGGAAATCGTTACCGCAGAACTCTTCCCGCGCCTGGTCGACAAAGCACGTGAAAACTGGGCCCTGGAAAACAACATTTTCAACGTCGGCTGCCGTGCCTATGTAGGAAAACCGGGTGGTGAAAAAGAAAATTACCTGACCTGGGTTAAGGATCTGGCAAACGGCCAATACAAACTGCCCTGGGACGACAAAATCAAAATCCGTGACGGCTGGAAATATTATCCGGATGGCGTGAAACTCGGTCCCATGCCCAAGAAATAGGCATTAAGGATGTGCGACGAGGCGGTTGTACAATGCAGTCATGCTGACAACCGGCTTCCTGAACTTATTTATCAATAATGATATGGAAAATGAGGGAACAACATGGGACTTGAAAATCGAAACTCGGGAAACGTATTTCGTGCGGGCTGGTTCAGCCTCTTCACTATACTCGCGTTGGGTTTGGGCCTGGTGGCATCTCCTGCCCTGGCCAAGAATCCCCTTCTGGATAAATACCCAACGGCCAAGGTCAATACAACGGGCCTTGCGATCACTGACGATGTTGTCACCGTGGGCCAGTTGCACTCGGTCAGCGGTACCATGGCCATCAGCGAAACCGGTTCGGTAGAAGCCGAGCGCCTCGCCATCAAGCAGATTAACGACATGGGCGGTGTCCTTGGACGTAAAATTGAGATCATTCAGGAAGACGGCGCCAGTGACTGGCCGACCTTTGCTGAGAAAGCCAAAAAATTGCTGGTAAAAGACAAGGTCGCGTCGGTTTTCGGTTGCTGGACCTCGGCATCGAGAAAAGCGGTACTGCCGATTTTCGAAAAAGAGAACGGGATGCTTTACTATCCGACCTTCTACGAAGGGCTGGAAGCCTCCAAGAACGTTATCTACACAGGCCAGGAAGCCACCCAGCAAATCATCTGGGGCCTGGACTGGGCCTACAAGCAGGGCGCGCGGACCTTTTTCCTGGTCGGTTCGGATTATATCTGGCCCAGAACCAGTCATAAAATCGCCCGTCGCCACATTGAGAACCACCTCAAGGGCTGCAAGGTCGTCGGCGAGGAATACTATCCTCTGGGTCATACCAACTTCAACTCTCTGATCAACAAAATCAAACTCAAGCGACCCGACTGTATCTACTCCATCGTCGTGGGCGGTTCCAACGTCTCCTGGTACAAGCAGCTTAATGCCGCCGGCATTACCGGCGAATCCCTGGCCAAAAAGAACAAACTGTTCCTGACCATTTCCACGACGGAAGACGAAATCCTCGGCATCGGCGGCAAAAACGTGGCCGGTTTCTATGCCTGCATGAAGTACTTCCAGAGCCTGGACAACGAAAACAACAAAGCTTTCGTAAAGGCGTTCAAAGAAATGTGGGGGGATGACTCTGTTATTGGTGACGTCACCCAGGCGGCATATCTCGGTCCCTGGCTGTGGAAATACACCGTGGAAAAAGCCGGCAGCTTCGATATCGACAAAATTGCGGCCGCGTCTCCGGGCGTTGAATTCAAAGGCGCTCCCGAGGGCTACGTGCGGATTCATGAAAACCATCATCTGTGGTCAAAAGCCCGCATCGGCAAGATGCTCGAAAACGGCCAGTTCGAGGTCCTTGTCGAATCAGAAGACCTGATCGAGCCCGATCCTTTCCCTGAGGGCTACAAGTAATACTTATGGACGGTGACGCTTCCTTCGCGTATCTCCTTCCGTGGAGCGGAGCGTCATCATCCGGTGTTCTTTTCAGGGTTCCATTCCTCTAACAATTGTTAATTAATCAGACCGTCCGGTGTTCTTTTCGGAAAGTATCGAAAGGCTTTTACGGGAGAAGATCGCCTGGAGGACTGCGTTTTGTCATAAGGAGATATCCGTTGGGAATCACAAATATTTTTTCCGGTTATACCGGTGAAGAGTTGTTAAGCATATTTACCATGCAGGGTTTCTCCAGCCTGAGTCTTTTTTCGGTGTTCTTGTTAATGGCATTAGGACTGGCCATTATTTTCGGGCAGATGAAAATTATCAACATGGCTCATGGGGAATTCCTGACTGCAGGCGCTTATACCACGGTCATCATGTCCGACATGGTGGTCAAGTACATGCCGGGTCTGCTCCCTTATTACTTCATTTTCGCGATCATCGCGGCGTTTATCGTTGCCTTTGCTCTTGGCTACATCGTGGAATTGTCGCTTGTCAGGTTTCTCTATAAGCGTCCCCTCGATACCCTTTTAGCCACCTGGGGCGTCAGCATGATACTGCAGCAGGGCTTTCGTCTTGTTTTCGGCGGACGGGAGGACAGTGCCAACCTGCCGGACTGGCTCATGGGTTCCTGGTATCCGACGGAAACCATCGCCATTCCCCTCAACGGCTTGTTTCTGCTGGGTACCTCCGTTGTCGTCACCCTGCTGGTCTATTTTCTTTTGTTTCGCTCCCGCTGGGGCCTGTGTGTTCGCGCTACGGTGTTGAACCGTGAGATGTCCAATGCCGTCGGTATCAACAGCAAACGTATCGACCGTCTGACCTTTGCTTTCGGCTGTGGTATCGCCGGGGTGGCGGGCGCAGTCTTTACCACCATAGGTTCCGTCTCGCCTGCAGCGGGGTCTCTGTACATTGTCGACACCTTCATCGTGGTTGTTTTTGGCGGCGCTGGCAGCTTGCTGGGGACTATTTTTTCGGCTTTTGGTATTGCCCAGCTTCAATCCATTATGGAGTTTTTCCTTACCGGCGTGCTTGCCAAAGTCTTTGTCTTGTTATCCGTTGTAGGCATCCTCATGATCCGCCCTCAGGGCCTGAGAAGCAACAAAGTTCGGGAATAATGCGCTATGAAACAGTTACCATTCATCTTGTTGCCTAATGGTCTTGAATCGCCCATGCCATGGTCGCTGCCAGTCCATTCTGCAGAACAATTACTGAAAATCAACACATGACCGTAAATGGAGAATACCAGTGAAACTATTAGAATCAGGCGTGGTTTCCGAAAACCGTAAGCATATAATTTCATTTATAATTCTTGCTGCAACGCTGTTGCTTGTCTTTCCGCTTGTTTTTGACATTTTCCGTTTGAACCTGGTAGCTAAATACCTGAGCCTCGCTTTTGCCGCAGTCGGTCTGGTCATCTGCTGGGGCCATGGCGGCATTTTAAGTCTCGGCCAGGGGGTTTTCTGGGGGCTGGGAGGATATTGCCTGGCCGCTTTTCTGAAGCTCGAAGCAGCCGTCAACATTGCAAACGAAGCGGGAACCGACCAGATTAAAGCTTTGACGACCGTTGGCCTTCCCGATTTCATGGATTGGAACCAGATTACCGAACTGCCCTATATCTGGTATCCCTTCAAGAGTTTCCCCATAACCCTTATCTGCGTTCTCATCGTGCCGGGAATCGTCGCCTTTATTATTGGGCTCGCCATATTCAAACGACGTGTCAGCGGGGTCTATTTCGCCATCATCACCCAGGCCTTGTGCTGGATCATGGAGATCTTGTTTGTCACGCGCCAGGGCTGGACCGGTGGTATCAACGGCATAACCGACCTGCGAACCTGCCTGGGCTGGGATATCCGAACGCAAGCGGCTCAATACACGCTTTACTTCCTGACCGCGGGACTGTTATTGGCCGTTATCCTGTTTTCAAAAAAGATCCTCAGTTCCAAACTGGGCCAGTTGCTGGTGGCGATTCGTGACATGGAAGACCGCGTGCGCTTCTCCGGTTACGATGTTTCCAACTTTAAGATTTTCTCTTTTTGCCTGGCAGCCATGATTTCCGCTGTCGGCGGCGCCTTGTTTGTGTTGAACGTAGGGTTCATGTCACCCAAGCTGGTTACCATCGCCCCCTCGATTTATATGGTTATTTTCTGTGCCCTGGGCGGCAGGGAATCCTTGATTGGCGTCGTATACGGCACACTGATAGTGTGTTTTGGGAGGACCTACTTTTCCGAGCAATTTCCTGAATTGTGGATGTTTCTCATGGGCGGTATTTTTATCGTCGTAACAGTGGCCTGTCCCAAAGGACTGGCTGGGCTTTTCGAAAGTCACGGCGCAAAGGCGCTGGCTTTTTTGAAAAAATTCCTCAAAATCGAAAACCTGGCCTCGAAAGATAAAAAGGAAGTTGAAGCGTAAATGAGGCTATCCGCCTTGTGGAAAATCCACTGGCGGCGGATAAAAATAAATTTCTCCCGGCAAATACCTAAAGGACACTTTTATGAGTTCAACGGATTACGCACTGTATATAGAAAATCTAACCGTATCTTTTGATGGTTTCAAAGCGGTGGACGATGTTTCCATCTATGTTGAAAAAGGCACGGTTCACGTCGTCATCGGGCCTAACGGAGCCGGTAAAACCACCCTGCTGGATCTGGTCTGCGGCAAAACAAAACCTACGGCTGGAAAGATTAAGTTCGACGATTATGACCTGACAACCATGCATGAGCAGGACATTGTCCAGGCAGGAGTCGGGCGCAAGTTTCAAACACCTTCGATTTATCCATCTCTCACCGTGTTTGAAAACCTTGAGGTTTCCTACCCGAAAGGCCGGGGTGTCTGGGGTGCCCTCGGTTTCAAACGGGACCAGGAGGTAATCGACCGTATTCATGAAGTCGCGGACATGATTTATTTGTCCGACAAGCTGCAGACGCCCGGAGAGCTGCTCAGTCACGGTCAAAAACAGTGGCTGGAAATCGGCATGCTGCTCATCGCTGACCTCCAGATGATTCTCCTGGACGAGCCCGTTGCCGGAATGAGCGTGGTGGAACGTAAACAGACTGCCGATTTGCTGCGGAAGATCAGCCAAAACCGTTCCATTCTGGTCATTGAACACGACATGAATTTTGTCCGTGAAATTGCCCATCGCGTCAATGTCATGCACCAGGGGAAGGTTATCGCAGAAGGTTCAATGGAGACTGTTGAAAAGAATGAGAAAGTCATCGAAGTTTATCTGGGCCATTGACAAGCAGCGTAAACATCCATTAGAGGGAAAGCAGGGTTGAGCAAATGATTTCAGTCAATAAATTAAACGTCGCCTACGGGCAGAGTGCGATTATTCACGATATTTCGTTACAAGCTGAAGAAAAAGAGATTGTCGCCGTTATGGGAAAGAACGGCATGGGGAAAACCACCCTCATGAAAAGCCTCATCGGACTGCTCAGACCGGTCTCAGGGAGCATTGAGCTGGACGGGGTCGATGTCACCGCCTGGGAAAGCTATCAGAGGGTGGCCCAAGGCATAGCTTATGTTCCTCAAGGCCGCCAGATCTTTTCGCAACTGACCGTGGAAGAAAATATTCTTACCGGGTTGGACCCGAAATCGCCCCAAAAAATACAGTTGTTCGAAGAAGTCTACGCCATGTTCAATGTTTTGTATGACATGCGCAAACGTAAGGGTGGGAACCTTTCCGGTGGTCAGCAACAGCAGCTTGCCATAGCCAGGGCGCTGGTTTCTGAACCAAAGGTTTTGCTTCTCGACGAACCGACCGAGGGCATTCAGCCGTCCATTATTAAAGACATCGCAAGATTATTGAACGAAATAAAAGAGACCAAAAATCTGGCCATAATTGTAACGGAGCAGGTATTGAGTTTCACCGTCGACATCGCGGACCGGATGTTTGTCATCGAATCAGGACGCTTCCAACATGAGGACGTGCGAGGATCTATCAATGAGGAAAAGATCAAAGCCTTTCTTTCCGTTTAGTTTTATTTTAGAAAGCTTCTCTGTTTCAAGGACTAGCCATAGCCTTCAAAAACTTTCCAAAATGAAAATCCTTAACTAATCCCCTCACCCGCCGCCAGTTGGCGCAGGTTGGTGATGTCACGCAATGGCGGCGCTCCGAACAGGCGGTTGTATTCGCGGCTGAACTGCGAAGGGCTTTCGTAGCCGACCTGGAAGGCGGCGGTGGCGGCATCCAGGCGTTCGGCCAGCATGAGACGCCGGGCTTCCTGAAGGCGGAGCTGTTTCTGGTATTGCAGCGGACTCAGCGCGGTCATCGACCGAAAGTGATGATGAAACGTGGAAGTGCTCATGCGGGCCTGTTTGGCGATGTCATCGATACGCAGGGGCTGGGTGAAATTGGCCTTCAACCAGTCGATGGCCCGCGCTATCTGATGACTCTGACTCCCTGCGGAGGCAATCTGGCGCAGGCGTGCGCCCTGATCTCCAACTAGCAAACGGTAGATGATTTCCCGCTGGATGTTCGGGGCCAGGATAGGAATGTCCTGCTCTTCATCGAGCAGATCGATCAACCGCTGAACGGCAGCGACAAGCGGTTGTGTTACTTCACCGGTTGCCATACCTCTGCTCGACTGCTGTGTCCGGGGCGGGGGGAGATGACTGTCCGCCATCAACTGGGAAATCTCCCGCTGGTCAAATGTCAGCCTCAGACCCAGGTAGGGTTTCTCTTTGCTGGCTTCGAGAATCTGCACCACCGCAGGCAGATCTACGGACGTAATCAGATAGTGGTGCGCGTCATATACATAGATATCATCGCCGAGCTGAACGCGTTTGCTGCCCTGAGCCACCATGCAGATACTCAATTGATACATGCCGGTTTGCGGTTCCGTCGGTTTGTCCCGCCGGAAAAGTGACAAACCCGGAATTGCTGTTGTGCGCAACTCGCCCCTTTCGGTCAATCGGGCAATACTTTTTTTAAAGGCGCCAAGCGCGCTCTCAAGTTTGTTGTTTTCTAATCCCTTCATAATTGCCTCTTTTTTCATATGTTTACCTTCTTGAATGCTACCCGACTGTTCTTGGCGTTACAACAATTTTTCTATGTTTCGTAGGATTGGGCAAAAATTCAACAGGATCGGTCTATCGATTTAGGTTTTTTATCAGGTAGGCTTAAATCGTCAACAGGTGTGATAGGTTTTGACCATCATGTGGCTGATCCGCCTGGCCTTTCACAAGAGGCCGGCGAGAAGCCTGCTGGCTGCAATACCAAGAATCTTTCATTAAACCTCTAAGCCAAGGAGAAAACCATGAATTTCGAATTTTTTAATCCAACGCAACTTATCTTTGGTGCCGGAGCACTATCACAGCTGGGAGAAGTGGTGGCCAGGCATGGCAAAAGGGCCCTGATTGTCACCGGCGGCGGCAGCATCAAGCGCAGTGGTGTGTTTGACCGCGCGGTTGCAAGCCTGCGGGCCGCAGGCGTCGTCGTGGCGGAGTGCTCCGGCGTCGAACCCAACCCGAGAATAGCGTCTGTGAAGCGGGGCGCAAAGATTGCCCGTGACGAGGGTTGCGACCTGGTCATCGCCCTGGGCGGCGGCAGCACCATGGACGCGGCCAAGGTCATGGCGGCGGCAGCCCTGTATGATGGCGACCCCTGGGACATGATCGGCCACGGCCAGGACAACTGGGTGATACCGACGCGCGCCCTGCCCATCATCACTGTGCCGACACTGGCCGCCACCGGTTCGGAGATGAATTGCGGTGCTGTCATCAGCGATGATGACTCGAAGGTTAAATCCTTCGTTCAAGCCAACTGTCTTTTCCCTAAGGTCGCCCTGGTTGATCCCGAGCTGACCCTTTCCGTGCCGAAAGATCAGACCGCCTACGGCGTCTGCGACATTATCACTCATGTGACCGAGGGCTATTTCAACGGCGTCGACGGCACGCCGATCCAGGACCGTTTTGCCGAAGGGGTCATTATTAATGCCATAGAGTGGGGCCGCAAGGCCGTAGCCGACGGCAGCGACCTGGAAGCGCGGGCCCAGGTACAATGGGCTTCCATCGTCGCCCTCAACGGCTGGGTGCAGGCCGGCGTCAACATGGTTCCCCCGGTACACATGATCGAGCATGCGCTTTCCGCCCACCACGACATCACCCATGGCGCGGGGCTGGCAATCATCAATCCGGCGTGGATGCGTTTTGCCGCCAAGGCCCGTCCCGAGCGCTTTGCCCAGTTCGCTCAACGCATCTTTGGACTGACTCCCGAGGGCAAGGACGATCTGGCTCTGGGAATGGAAGGCATCGACGCTTACGTCGAATTCCTGCGCTCCATCGGTTGCCCCACGCGTCTGTCGGAAGTCGGTATCGGCGATGGGTTGTTCGATCAGTATGCCAAGGATGCCGCCCTGGTGCTTCACGACGAAAACGGCAACCTCCTCGGACGCCCGCCCATGACAAAAGAGGATATCGTCGGGGTGCTGCGGTCGGCTCTGTGAAGCCGTCAGATATTTGGGGTCTAGTCATGAAAAAGGAGGAAACAATGAAAAAACGGATATTGGGAAAAAGCGGTCTGGAAGTTTCGGCTCTTGGGTTGGGTTGCATGGGCATGAGTTTTTCCTACGGCCCGCCCAAAGACAAAGAGGAGATGGTCAAACTCCTCCGCACAGCCGTGGAACGCGGCATCACATTCTATGATACAGCAGAGGTCTATGGCCCCTTCACTAACGAGGAGCTTGTCGGAGAGGCGCTTGCGCCGTTGCGTGATAAAGTGGTGATCGCCACCAAGTTTGGCTTCAATACGGAATTTGATCCTCGTGATCCCAAAGAAGGTGTATCGATGCTCAACAGCCGCCCGGATCACATTAAAGAGGTTGCCGAGGCATCGCTCAAACGACTTAAGACGGATGTCATCGATCTCTTTTACCAGCACCGTGTTGACCCGGACGTGCCCATCGAAGAAGTCGCTGGAGCGGTCAAGGACCTGATTCAGGAAGGTAAGGTCAAACACTTCGGCCTTTCCGAAGCCGGTGTACAGACAATCCGCCGCGCCCACGCCGTCCAGCCGGTTACGGCCCTCCAGAGCGAATATTCCCTATGGTGGAGACGCCCGGAAGAGGTAGTGCTGCCGGCCCTCGAAGAGCTCGGCATCGGGCTGGTGCCCTACAGCCCGTTGGGCAAAGGTTTTCTGACGGGTAAGATGGACGCGAAAACCACTTTCGACAGTACCGACTTCCGCAGCAAGCTCCCGCGCTTCACGCCGGAAGCTCTTAAGGCCAACCAGGCCCTTGTCGATCTGCTGGGAAGGATTGCGGAACAGAAGAACGCGACACCGGCGCAGATCGCCCTGGCCTGGCTGTCGGCCCGGAAACCGTGGATCGTACCCATCCCGGGCACCACGAAGCTGCACCGCCTGGACGAAAACATCGGTGCCGTGGCCATCGAACTCACCTCAGAGGATCTGCGTGAGATCGATGACGCAGCCGCAAAAATACCGGTGCAGGGAGATCGGTATCCAGAAAAGCTGGAACAATTGACGGGGCGTTAAACGACATTAAAAAGTAATTTATTCAGCTTACCGACATAAGGCCTCACATCGCCCATTCCAAGGGCCGCATAAACCCCCATCCATGGGCGCTTAACTGTCGCCATCCAGGCGCCAGAGGCCCTTTCCATGGGCGACAAGAGTCCTTGTGGTGAAAATTTTCAAAAAGTAAAGGGAGGAATAGCCTTGTTATACAGAAAAGTTCCCAAAAACGGAGATGAATTGTCCATCCTAGGATTCGGGTGCATGCGTCTGCCCGTGCAGGATGGAAAGATCGATGAACCCAGGGCGGTCCGTCAAATCCGCTCGGCCATTGACCGGGGCGTGAATTATGTGGATACGGCCTGGCCCTACCACGGGGGCGAGAGCGAGCCGTTGGTGGCCAAAGCCTTGAAGGACGGCTACCGTGAACGGGT
>JAFGRU010000111.1 GCA_016934985.1 Deltaproteobacteria bacterium | reverse complement strand
GATAATGAAGACGGGGTTTACGGGCCATGGCAGGAGCATAACATCAAAAACTGATATTGCAATATTTCAAGCCTGACCCTAATTTCCCCCACAGGTATGACAAAGGTGCAGGTCCTTTCCGTTATGGGGCAGCCATACAAGACCGAGATGTATATGATAGGTGAACGGCCGACCGAGTTCTGGTTGTACCTCACGGAGGGAAAGTCCATATGATCGTAAACTTACAGGCTCAAATTTTACTCCGCTAGCATTTGAGAACGGCATCCTTCAAGGGTGGGGTCGAAACTACTATGATAATGCTTTACGGATAAAGAAAGACATCTCAATCGAGCAAAAGTGATTCTGTTTTTTACCGGCGCCACTTTGTTTTCTTCTTGTAGGAGTAGATATTTCGGCGGTGAGGTGAATCAAATGGCTAAATATGGTCGAGGTTTAAACAGGGAACTGGTTGCAGCGGTTAACTCAGGATTGATTTCTGAACCCTTCGCTATAAGAGATGTTAAACATCTAGTTCGCGAAAAAGGTTGGCACCCTGAGGTAAGTGACAAATACATTAATGTTGCCTTAGTAAACGGCTCCAGTGAGAGACCTTCCCCAACATATAAAAAGTATTTTACCTCCGTCGGGCAAGGGCTATATGTGTTGAAAAATCAATTTAAAGGGGATGAATGGCTTTAGCTCTTTTTCTATTCAATTAAACGGACCACCTCTCGATTTTCTCAGTACATTTTTCGAAAAAGCCGCTACTAATTTTATCTGAGCAGCGCACTCACTTATCTCAACCATTGAGGCTGTGGGAAAACCTCCTCTTAAAATTCACCATATCTACGCTGAACGGCTCTCCCCCTAGCGGTACTATCCGGAGAGAAAAAAGTGGTAGTTTAACCTTAAAATTGCTTCGCGAAATGGCGTATGAGTTGGTATGAGTTGAAGACGAAAAAACGGGTTAGCGAAAATTCGCTAACCCGTTGATTTTATGGTGGAGCTAGACGGGATCGAACCGTCGACCTCTTGAATGCCATTCAAGTTTAGACACTATCCCAAACTATCCCAAACTCACATTTTTTACTTGTAATCATAGCATGTTAGCTGTTATCTTCTTCCTAAAGTTTCCCACGGGTGACCTTCCTTTCCTTTTAAAAGTGGGGGCAGAATGGGGGCAGCTTAATGGCCATCGAAAAATTCAAAACCCAGTTTCCCGGCGTCAGGTACCGGAAGCACAGTACCAGAAAACACGGCGTCAAATTCGACCAGTACTTTTTTATCCGTTACCAGAAAGATGGAAAACGGGTTGAGGAAGGGCTTGGATGGAGTTCCGAGGGATGGAGCGCCGAAAAGGCCAATGAGGTCCTGGCTGAATTAAAAAAGGCGGCCAGAACCGGTGAAGGTGCGCAGCGCCTTCAGGAAAAGCGGGCCATTGAGGAAAACAGACGGCGGGAGGAACAGGCCCGAATTGAGCAGGAAGAGAAAAAGAGCATTACCATAGACGATTATTTTAAAGGCCCCTACCTGGACGATGGCAAGCTCCATAAGAAACCCAGGACTGTCGGATCGGAAGAAGCTCTTTACAACACCTGGATCGAGCCAGTAGTCGGCAAACTGCCAATTAAAGATCTGACCGATTGGCACTTTCAGCAGATCAAAGCCAAGGTCATGAAAGCAGGCCGCTCAGCAAGAACTGTCCATTATGTCGCCTCTGTTCTGATACAGCTTTGGGGTCATGCTCACAACTCGAAAGACCGGCTTATCGATTCCCCACCTCCCAGACGGAAGGATTTAAAACTCCCCACCATCGATAACGAACGGACCCGAGCATTTACACAGGAGCAGGCTCGGCAATACTTCGAGGCCATCAAATCCCGCTCCCGGCTCTGGCATGACATCAGTATGCTGAGCCTTCTGGCAGGACTTCGAGCTTCAGAATGTTTCAAGCTGGAAATCCATCATTTCGATGAGGAACGGCGGCAGATTTTCCTGGTGACGCCCAAAAAGGCGAAAAGCCAGTATTTGCCATTGAATGATGCGGCTTGCGACCTCCTCAAGCAGTTGAAAGATGAGCATCCCAGCAAAACAGGCCTGTTTTTTAAAGTGGATAGAGGGAAAAACAAAGGGAAACAAATTACGGAAGTCTCCAACACCGTGGAACGGGTCATCGAAGACCTCGGCTTCAACGCAGAAATTTCCGACAAGCGGGACAAACTGACGTTCCACTCCTGGCGGCATTCTTACGCCACCTGGCTTCTGGAAGAAGGGGCCAGTTTGTATGAAATCAGCCAATTGTTGAGGCACAGCACGTTGGCGATGACCAAGAGATACAGCCATTTAAGCCAGGAGTCGCTGCGCAATACGAGCCAGAAGATAGGGGAAGCACTTCAAAGAGGACAAAAAGATGAAGGGAACGATGCTTCCTCGGTTTCGGAAAGTGGATGAAATTTGAAACCGAGCTGTGAGTCTGGCTTTTAATACCCAGGATGACGAACCACCAGGCATCTTTATCACCATGGACTAAGAGGACGAGAAAAGAGGTAACAAATTGGGGTTGTTATTTTGATGGGCATGAGTATAATTATCACCAGGTGATAATTATTGTGGGGTTTCAGAGTTCACAACGTCAACCCCTGAGTTCTTTGAGAAAGGATTCGAAGACACCAAAAATGGACAAGAAATCCATAATAATTGATGAGACTAAAAGAGAGGAGAGACCCGATATGAAGAAAATTATCAAAGTCGGGATCATGCCCAAAGAAGAGTATAAGAAAAGAACGATTGCTATCGCCAAAGGTGAGTATAAACCGAAAAAAGATGAGCCCAAAATTTGGTTCGAGTCAATCAAGTCCATGTCCCAGGTTCTCAGCCATGAAAATCAGGAACTTTTGAAAATTATTATTGAAAATCACCCGAAATCGTTGAAAGAGCTAGCGGATGTTAGCGGCAGAAAACCCAGCAATCTTTCAAGGACGTTAAAAACCATGTCTTCTTACGGGATTGTTGAGCTCAAAAAGGAGAAGGAAGTCAGACCTGTTGTTAAGGTTACGGATTTTCAGGTTGAGTTTGGCCTGCACTATTCCTTTTGCTGCTAATTTTCAAGAAATTTGTAAAATGGACATTTGAAAAAAGCCGAAGTCGCAAGACTTCGGCTTTTTTGTAGTTGGTGAACAAACCAAAAATTTCCTTTATGCAGCAGTCAGTAACGCTGGATCATTCCTCGCCATTTTTGCGGTTTCAGAACAAAGGCTATGGCGTCACGGCTGCCGAGGTCTTTGAAGTGGTTTGGAGTTAATACCCAACCCCTGCCGTGCCCATATCTCCTGCTAAGTACCTTTTTATCCGTTGTTTTTTTGTCTTTATCCAAAATATACCTGACACAAAAATATAGATGTTTTTGTGTCAAAGAATAGCTCGTTTAGCAGCCTTTGTCGAGTTCCTCAAACATTAACAATAGGCTGTCGATCAATCCCTGAGAATTTTTCTGCCGCGCCGCCATCACCCGGTCATTTGAGCCAGGAGTCTCTTCGCAATACGAGCCAGAAGATAGGGGAAGTTCTTCAAAGGGGACAAAAAGATGGTGAGGACGATGTTTCATCGGCTTCGAAAAACGGATAAAATTCAGGAGCGCAATATCAGGCCGGGCTCATCCTGATACCCGGGATAACGATCCCACCAGATATCTCCCCTTCCTGAGACCCCGGAAACATTATTTCCAATCACCTTTACTTTTACCATCTTCAGGTCCAATGAGAGAAGCAATCCCATCTGCCAGAATCGTCTTTTTTACTTCGGTTAGGGCTTCTGAATCCGTTGGAAATGTATCGTCCCAAACCGTAGAATTGCCATACTCGTCGACGACCTCCAAGACCCACGAAGGCTCATCTTCCGCACGATATATTTCAACCTTAACTGTTCTGCCACCACTTGATATTGCTTGAGACAATGGGGATTCAACTAATTTTGGTTCGTCATTCATATTAAGTTAATCCTTGATCTTTAATTATTGGAAGCAGTGTCCAGTGGACTCCGGATTTTGCAATTTGTTCATTTTCAAAAACTGAATGCTGTCTGCCGGCAAAAAACCTCCTTTTTTGCAACCTTTTTAAGCTAAGACCTTTTTCCCTTTTGCGCTGAGAAGCAAAAGCTAACTGTTTAGTGCCACACCATCAATTACTGAGAGCAGACAGGTCCTTGACCAGGTCACGGTCCCAGGTTCCAGAGAAAAGGCCCTCCCCCTTTTTCCCGGGGCAGAACGTCATGCCGATAGTGCCGTTGACATAGGGTATCTGGACGGAATCAATGCGGAGTGGGTGGGTGTCGCTGGTTTTGATCATGATATTTTTGGGGCAAAAAATTAAGGGGAAAACCATCTAAAAACGAAAGCAAGAAAGATTGTGAAAGCTTTTCAAACATTTAAAAGGGATAAGTGCAATAGGTAACCCCCCGGCTAAGCCGGGGGGTTACCTATTGCACTTAATTCTGTCTATGACCAAGGCCATAAAAATCTCGCATTTCAGTAAGAATATCGTCGAGTTTGGCGCCTTTATAGCCAAAATTCTTCAGTTCAATCGGTTTGTCAGCTATGGCCTGGATGAAAGCATTCAGGTCTGCGGCGACTTGCTCCGGCAATTCCACAATATTTTCTGGTGAAATTATCCGGAAAAGTCGGAACACATCATTTTTATGCTTTTTTATATCATTTCTATCAACATGCTGACCTTGCTCACGTCTTTTTTTTAAGTCCAACCAAGCCCTTGCTTTGAGCGGTATGATGTACTCTGGGCCTACAAACGGCAAGCCCTGCGAGTCCCTTTTTCCGGCGTGGAGGAAATGATAATAGCCCTCATCCAAAAGTATGGCGGAAAGACTTGAAGCTTCCTCCCCCATGGGGATCGGGGTCAAACGCCCCTCACCCGCGTAGACCAAGGCGTCCGGCTTTCTGGAAAATAGTTCCAGCATATAGGGGAAGGATTCATCCTCAGGTTCGAAAAAGCGGTAAAAAAGTTTCCTGCCGGTGCTTTGCTGTTGATTCCGGTATCGGCCTGCTTTAACAAATTCCCAAAAAGCTTTTACAAATGCGACATCAAGAACTTCAACACAAAGGACGATGTCCAAATCTTTGGTTGCCCTGAACTCTTCGCCGACTTCATCCATAGCCAAAGAACAGGCAGCGCCGCCGATCAGGATATAGCAATCCGGATACCTTTCGAAATGCGCTTTAAAACGGTCAAGCCCTCTTACCATTTGATTTTCTCCATCATTTCTTCCAGTGCTGCTTGCACCCGCTCATCCTGTTCATTTCGCAAGCTAAGATAAAGTGAAAACCTGTCAACTATTCCATCCTTTGCAAATAAAACAGGGTCATAGCGCCACAACTGAATTTTGCAGGTATCCTCATCCTCTATTGGAACCAGTTCGACTTTGTCAGCCAAGTTCTTCCAGGCGTGACGACCAAGGGCATAAATTGGTTCTTTCGGGGAGGCGAGCATGCTAATTGTGGCAAGTGCCGTTTCGCCGGCCTTGATCTTGGAAGTAATCAATTGTGATTTTTTGATTCTTACTGTCTCACGTACCGGGTCGCGCAGGTATGGCAACGCAGCTTCCCATAAGCCTTTCTTGTCCTTAATAAAAATCAGTAATCGGTCGCGTTTGAAGCGAACCTCTTGCCCCAACTCATTGGCCACAATTTCATCTGAAGCCCTGGACATGGTCATGGCCGTATAACCAAGCTCCTCGGCTAAAAGCTTGGGAGTAACCGGTGATATGATGTTCGCGGTCAAAGCATAAATTATTACCGCTTGAGTTGCAGGACTAAAAGTGGAAACGGGGACTGGTTCAGTCTTCGCATTTCTTTCTTGGATAGCAAGCCCCAATTCCGGCCAGAAAAGTTGATGGTCCGGCACCACGAAAGGTATTTTTTTTTCGATCATCCGTTTGCGCACATAGCTTGGAAGTTTTCGGGCAACCAGGCAATATCCCTCGAATCTTTTGAATCTCATCATGATCTGACGGAAGTGCTTGGAAAAAGCAACTGGTCGAAATCCCTCAGGTTCCTTTAGCAGAACCCCCAAAAACTGGCGCTCCCCTATTCTTATTTCTAAAAAAGCATATTGTTGGGATAGGTATTGGGGCAGCCTTTCGGATAAACGTAACCCATGGATATCCGTTTCACCGGATACCTTGGAAACATATTTCAAAAAGTTATTTATAAGCTTGTCCATAATCTAAATTAACATTTTTTTGCACGATAACATTAAATTTGTTATTGAGCAATAAAAATGTTAATTTATTGTTTTTTCTAAATTTTAACCCTCAGATCATCCAAAAACTCAGACGGCACATCCCCGCTAGTCACCAGGAGATGATCACGAGCCCTTGTGCAAGCGACATAGAGTAAATGCCTTTCGGTGTCATAGACTTCCTGAAGGTCAGCATCATCTGCAACGGTTTCAATACGTTCCTGTAAAGGAACAATCTCGTCATCACAGGCCAAGACGACTACCGCTCGAAACTCCAAACCTTTGGCTAGGTGCATTGTGCTGATGGATACTTTTCCACTGACGGTTTCAACTTTTTCATCGAGAACAACAAAAGGGATTTTCGCGATCTCAACTGCCGCTTTTGCCCTGTCCAGTTCTGTTGCTGATCTGACAAAAACACCAAACTCATGCGGCATTAATCCTTCACTCATTCGGGCTCTCAACCATTCCCCAACCGACTGGGCCTCATCATCAAATGAATTGAATTCCAAAATGTCGGGTTTGGGACCATTGAAAACGGAAATGGTTTTATTGCGATCCTCTTTATTGCCGTCAACATCTGATATCTCTGGCCCTAAAAGTAAATCCGCCTGCATCCTGATTTGATGAGAAGTGCGATAATTTACCTGTAGGGTGCGTGAGCGCGCCCGGATATCAACCCCCAGGGATTTCCATGAAAAAGGCTGTTGAAAAATTCTCTGGCCAAGGTCGCCGGCAAAGAACAAGCTATTCTCCCGTCCTGCCCCCAATGCTGCCAGAAAACGCAATTGAGCAACACTGACATCCTGGGCCTCATCAATTACAACAAAATCAAAGGGTGGGTTTTTATTCTCAGCTAACTTCTCCGCCAAGTTGCTGAACATGTCCGGAAATGTAACCAACCCGCGATTTTTCAACTCAGCTTGAACCTGCTCAAAAATCGACCAGAGCTGTTTTCGTTGGGTTTCAGGTAATCTTGTTTTTCGCCCCAGCCTTACAACATCCCGATAAGATTCCCAGTCGCTCAGCTGCCAGGCGTCAACGACCAGCTCCCATTCCGTTATCAAAAACCGAGAGGTAAATTTATGTCCTTCAACTTTTTCAGCAGCTTGTTGTAAAAAACCCTGGATATCTTTCTTGGAAGCAATCTTGGGTTTACCAAAGTTTAAGCCGTATAATCGCTCCCCGATGCTATCCAAGTCATAAACTTCCAGGCGGTCTCCAAGACGAGGTTCATTTCCAATCAAACGCTTTAACTTCGTTCTGAGGGCGTTGGCCAATGCACCTGAAAAGGTCGTCAACAGAACACGGGCATCCGGATTTGAACGGGTTAGGGAAACTGCCCGATGCAGGGCAACAATTGTTTTTCCAGTTCCGGCCGAGCCGGATACACGAGCCGGTCCGTTGAAATTCCGCTCAACAAGGTCCCTCTGATCAGGGTGCAGAAAGACCGTCCACTTTTCCCATGGATAGTCGAGAGCCCGCTCCAGTTCCTCCACATTGGTCATGAGGCGGAAGCGACGTTTTGCATCGGGATGATCAAAGGGATTTACATCCCTTGCCACAAACTGCCAACTTTGTGGTGTAACTCCGACGGCCAGATCTAAAAGTGCCTCAGAAGCTTCGCTCGGCAAATGGTCAGCCAAATCGAGAATTGAATCCTCATTGGCTGCACGCACATCTTCCAGCCATTCTTCCGGGACACCATAGCTAAGCAGTTCTTCAGTGGCAATTTCAGCAAAAAGAAGCGGTTTTGAAGGCGCAGAAGCTTCAGCGGGAACATAAACCGGGACGGGGATTTCCTGTATGGTCTCCCTCACTTCAACGATTTGAGCAGCGCCGGTTTTTGGGTGGGTTTCCAGTTTGCGGCGTTCCGCCCACTGGTAGGCTTTGTCGTGGTGGTTCACATAACAGAGCAATAGACTGTCACTGGTTTTATGGACTATTATCCGTAAATCATCACTTACCCGAATCGACCAAAAATTTTTATCTTTGGCCTTGTTGAGCTTGTGAAAACTCATCCCGGGGTTGGCCGGATTCAGTTGCAAATCAAAGGCAGTGGTTTTTACAACCTTCTGTTCTTCTCCAGTTAATTTGGCGAGGCTATCTGTGAAGGTGTCAGCGATGCGGAAGTTCATTAAACAGTTCCAATGGTGATAGGTACACCGATTTGATTTTCAACGGCCGTATAGAGATCTATCTCCGTTTCCGGAGCGTGGATGGAGATAATCAAGGCATAACGAGCCTTTTTATTGTACCTCGCAAGAGAGGTTCGTGTTTTCCACCAGCCAAGAGTTGGATAAACAGCTAACACGCCACGACTGGCAAGTTCGGCAGCAGGGCCTCTCCAAACATCTGAATGCAAAGAACCTTTATGCCGATTTTGAGGGCCGATCAACCACTTTGTGTCATCTCCGGCGCTGCTACTTCCTTCATCTGCATTAATCGCTAGGGAATTGATTCTTCCTCGAAAATCATGCTTAGATTCGTGCGGCCTTTTTACATCAAAGCGAAGACCGTGTGATTCATAACGGTATCTGGTACGTACACCTCGGGTTGAGGGATTCGGTTCAATAAAATAGGATAACGTAACCCTCATCTCCACTTCGATCTCTCCCAGACTTTCCAGCTCGTCAAGCGGCCATGGAAGACGATGTAGATTCATATCTCGCAATGACGGCTCTTTGCCATCTTCCTTCTTGAAAGGATACAAATCAGTCTCAATAACCATGGTCAATGAATTGGAAACGCTCCACAAAGCCCGATCAAGATCAGGTGCGCCAAACCCACAATGGCGGATGAGATGATTATAATCTCCTTTATTCGCTTTTTTCCCGACAGGAAGATAAGTCTGGAGCATGGCATCCGTCCATTGAGCGGAATGCACAATCAATGCTCGTATTGTCTCCGGCCAGAGTTGAGGATATACCGCTATTAACTGGGCCGCCATACGGCAAGCAAGAGCAGTGGCCGCACTGGTGGCATTCATGGTGGTCAGCAGGCGCTCATGCGGTTTGTGATGGGTGGAAAGCAGGCTGAGACTGGGCATCCATGCAGGGCTGATCCCGTCATCTGCTGCGTTGCCGCCTTCAAACACAACATCCGGTTTTATCGGCCAGTGATTCTGCCAGGTTGATGAGGTCGTACTGAAAGGGCTAATCCCCCCAGTTGGAGCAATTGGCGTGTAGTTATCCGCATCTTCTTCGGTAATGTGCACAAGGTTGGTGTGCGCGCCAACGGTTAACGCATTCCAGGCCTGCCCAGGATCGTGAATTCCATCGCTTGAATTGGAGGCCGGATATTCCCGCCAGGCGTTCAAATCATCAATATTGCCGGCACAAAGAATCATCAATCGCGGGATTTCGTTTTCGCCCTCGGCATCCACCGCCAGACTGTCCACGGCGGAAGACCAAGCAGATGGACGTCCCCGGTCCCGGTTATCACGAGCCGAAACAGCCATCCCGTAAACACGTTTGCGAAAAGCATCGGTGATTATTGTTCGGTTGACCGCTTCCTTTGTCAGGTAGCCATGAAGGTAGGCTTCCCCGTGGTTGGCGTTATCATGCGGAATTATTTTTACAGACTCGATTCTGTGGCGAATATTGATCGGTAATGACGACAACAGCGGTTCTGTCAAATTGCCAAATAAAGCCAACCCTGCCATGGATGTGCCGTGCCCGGCTTGATCGTCTAATCCCCAGGTGGGTTGCACCGTATGCAAATCGCTATCGGCAAGTGCATGGAAAATGAGAGGGTGCCCATTGTTTACTCCGGTATCAAGCAGGCAGACATAAGGAACGCCTTCGCCTTCAGCAGAATATTCACAGCGACTCATCAACTCTTCAATCCATTCCGGTTGCTGCTCCGGTGATAACGAATCGAAAACCTCCGCGGTCTCTTTAGCGCGCCGCAACTCCGCAATGGAGTTCAGCGTCATCATGGACTGCTGCATTTTTTTTCTGGAAGCGTAAGCAAGTAGCACGGTTCGCTCGGGAAATTCCAGCATAGATGATGACAGACTGATCTCCTGCGCTTCTGCCAGAAAACGAAAGGTCTCTACAACTTTCTGGCGGTCTTTCCTGACCGGCAGCCAGACTTCCCACCAGAAAACTTCATCATCCTGCCGAGGGAACTCTGATTCATCGTCTGTCCAAAGTTCCCGAAGACTGGCAGCGCGGATCTCCTTGATGGTGTTAACCAGACTGGAATTATCCCGCAGATTTCCCTTTCTATCTCGTCTCTCGCCAAGGTAATCGGTGACCAACTTTTCAAAATGAAGCAGTTTGCCATCCGGGACAAAGACAGTTGCGAAGGTAATGTTTTCATCCCGCCTGACATTCAGCAGTTCAATCCCTGAACGCTCGCGAGCCAGACTCTCAATGGCCAGGTCAATATCATCGAAGGACTCAAACTCAAGCCGCAGCCCAAGACCATCCTTATCAAGGCCAGCTGCTTCCTGAACTTCCTTGGCGTTTTGCATGGCAGGTTTGAGCTGCTCGACTTGCCTGAGTAAATGATTACCGTGTGACTGTCGTTCGCGGGCAGGTATGGAAACAGGGGAGATTGATCTTCTGGGAGGACTGAATGGTTCTGGATCTGCCAGATTCCCTAATAAAAAGTGTTTTTTGGGGGGTTGGTTTTTTTCTGCCATTATCCTTGCTGCAACAATCGGTCTTTCATATTTTTCCGCTCAAATAGCATCTCGCTGACAGTTGTTTCCGTAATCTGTGTTTCTTTATTGATGAGCATATACTTTAGTGCTTCTTCGCTTGCACGGCTTATCTCACCATAACTCAACCCCTCCGCCTGATCTGCCAGACGTTGCCAGGAAATATTTTCTGCGGAGTGGGATAACCTTGCTTTTAAAAGGGCAACTATTAATTTTTTGTTCGGCAGGGAATATTGCAACACATCATCAAATCGACGGAAAAGCGCATGATCAAGGATCCCAGGATGATTTGTCGCGGCAATAATCAGGCTGTTCGAAGTATCTTGTTCAATCATGATCAAAAAGCTGTTCAATACCCGGCGGATCTCTCCGACGTCGTTGACCATACTTCGTTGTGAGCCGATGGCATCAAATTCATCAAAAAAGTAGACTCCCCGAGTCTGCGCTGTTGCATCAAAGATTTGCCGGAGTTTGGCGGCCGTTTCTCCCATATATTTGGTTAAAAGGCCATCTAGACGAATTTGGCATAACGGATAGCCCAACTCACCGGCGAGTACAGATGCCGACATGGTTTTTCCTGTGCCGGGCGGCCCAACTAACAGCAGCTTTCTGATTGGAGACAATCCATAAGAAAGGAGTTCCGCAGCATGGCGCTGTTCACGAATGACCTTCTTGACTTGCCGCGAAAGGTTTTCGTCCAGAATCATATCTGCAAGCCGGAACTTGGGATAGGTCACGGACAACAGATCAGCAATCTCTCCACGCGGGCGACCAATGGGGATAGGGCTTGGGTTTGGCTGCCGAGCACTTCCCGCTTTTTTGGCCTTGTCGATAAGCGCCCGCAACTCTTCCGCCAGTTTGCCATGTCCCTGTTTGGCCTCATGGGCGGCAACCTGCATGGCTACTGAGTAGAAACGTTGGTCGTCTCCCTCACTATGTGATTGTAACAATGCTTTTAACTGGTCTGCCTTGGCCATGGCCAATCCCCTGAATAAACTTTTAAAACCCGCAAATACTCTGTAATGGTATGATCATTACTATACTCTAAATTTGATAAACTTTCATCACCTCATCACCCAAATGATTAATCACCTTCACGGCGATTCTACCGGTATTGGGTTTGTCGAAGGGGCGGGAGGTGTCGCTGTGTAACGTTTCCCAAGCGTCTTCATTGATTTCGGCTTTGAGGGTTGTTTTGAGGGCTTTGTAGGGATCGTTAGCTCCCAGGAAATAGGCGTGGCGGACGAAGAAGCTTTCTTCGTTGTAATCGGTGTCGATGAACCAACAGGCAATCCCTTCTGCGCCATCGCTGCGTACCTCGCCGGTGTTTGGATGGAACACATCGACCCCATTGACCTTGACTTTGATTTGCCCGTCCTCAGCGTCTAAAATATCGATATCCGGTTCGCCAAAGATCACGAACAGGTTGCCTTTGCCGGTATTTTTAAGATCATCAGCCATGTGCAGGTCAGCATTCATGCGGGCTTTTAATACGGGAATGCGACCAAGCTTTTGAAACTCAGAAGAGTGGGCGTCGTAGTTGAAAGCACAAGTCACCAGGACATCAAAACCAGCATCTCCGGCCTCACGAGCTGCCGCAACCAAATCAGGACGTGAAACAGTACCAAATTCCGGCCCGATGAATACAGCAGCTCGTTTTTCGGAACCTCCCCCATCACCACTTTCTACATAGCGGCCTTCCGCACAGATCATCTCACCTGGCCATGGGGTTAAAGATGTGAAATCGATTTTGTCTTCTTTATGGGCCTGCTGAACTCCGGCCGTTTTGAGGTTTTCGAGGATCATCTGGGTGAAGTCTTGTCCCTGACCAAAATTATCCTGGGATTCTGCGACCAAATCGATGAATTCATCGTTTACATCCACACCCATGACACGATGAGGGGACAAGCTCTCTACGGTAAAAGGGCCGGCAACCCGGACTTTTTTATTATCTTCATAGGGTTTGTCATAAAGGTATTCGAAATCAGCTTTCGCTGCGATAGAAGCATCAATCTCTTTTTGGCGGGCAATACGCTGCTCCCACCATTCCGCATGCAGCTTTTTGGCAGAATCAGGCCATTTTTCCTCAGTATTGCGGAGGATTCCCCACTCTTCCCATTTCTTTTTCAATGCTTTATTAAGCTGGGTGCGAAGTGGCTCCAGCCTTTTTTGGAACTTCTCCCAAATGACATCAATCTCTGCGTTGTTGGCAATAGATTTGAGCGTAATGTGGGGAACCCGCTCATAGACAAACCCTTGACGGATATCATTCCGGGTGGGTTGGCTTGATGGGGCGGTACGAGATATTTCAGCTTCTTTAAATTGACCGTCTGGAGAATCCGCCAGCAGGTAAAAAGGATAGCGGGCACCCATGATGCGAGCACGGGCCAGAGCCAGGGCGACACGAGAGGTGTCAATGGTAATCCAGCGGCGGCCCCATTGCTCAGCAACATAGGCAGAGGTTCCAGATCCACAGGTTGGGTCAAGTACAATATCCCCCGGATCAGTGGTCATGAGTATACAACGCTGAATCACTTTCGTTGTTGTTTGAACCACATAATAACGATCATCACCATAACCACCTGTTCCAGTATCAGTCCAAACATTCAGAAGTGGCATCACTGAGAAGTCTGACAAAAACCGAATATAACTTAACGTCTTACCTCCTGCATGAAGACGGTCTGATTTTCCAAGGCGCTCTATCGATTCAGGACTAGTTGACCAATACCGGCCACCGGGGAGATAGCGTTTTCCACGGAAAAATATGGGCTCCTTACCGCGACTATACTCATGACTCGATGTTAAATTATCTGGACGACACAAATCCTGAGTTGAGTATCCATCCTGTGATTTTATTCGATCAAAATGCCCGCCATCACGTTTAATCCATCGATATTGTTCCGATCCCGCGTCACCAATATTTTTTGAGAGATAATATTGTCGGTATTTGATTGTTTCACGTTTCTTACAAAACCATACTAAATAATCTGAAACACTTGGTATTGCCAAATCTGTTTGAACAGCTGTTTTTTTTATTGTTATCACTGAGACAAAATTCTCATCCCCAAAAACCTCATCCATCAACGTCCTTACCCTATGAACATTTTCATCCCCAATCTGCACAAAAATTGATCCAGAATCAGTCAGCAAAACCCTGGCTACGGTCAAACGATCCCGCAGATAAGTCAGGTAAGAATGAATCCCATCACGCCAAGTATCACGAAAAGCTTTTACCTGCTCCGGTTCGCGGGTGATATGGTCAACTTTCCCGTCCTTCACATCCCTGCTGGTTGTAGACCATTGGAAATTGGAGTTGAATTTTATTCCGTAAGGGGGATCAATATAGATGCACTGCACCTTACCCCGCAAACCCTCTCGCTCCGTTAGCGACGCCATGACCTGCAAACTATCGCCAAGAATCATGCGGTTTGCCCAATTAGCCTCATGCTGATAGAATTCCGTCTTCGCCGCTTCATTCGGCAAACCGTTGAAATCGGAGAAAAGATCAAACTGGCAATCATCCGCTTTTTCATCCGCCTCCGTCCGACGAAGAAGATCGTCAATTAGGACCTTGGGGTGAACCTTCTCCTGGATATACAACGGCGGTGCGTGTACTACCAGATCGGACCAGTCCTGCTCATCCTTGCCACGCCAAACCAGTTGCGGGTCGAGGTCCCGGTTTCGCCTTTCATAGGCCACCTGGATGGGGGTCTTGTCAGCATCATGCATAATCGACTGATGTTCAGCGGTCGGGATGTTTTTTCGTGTCGCATCCTCATGCTTAAGCGACTCAACGGATTTCATATTGTTTTTCTTAGCCATTATTTTTATCCTTTTTCTCCCGACTTGCCGGTTGCGGCCTCAATCATTTTGTTGAATTCAGCTTCGACCTTGGCTTCAAAGTCAGACTCGATCTGAAAAACTTCCGTGAACTCGGCAAAAGCCCAGCGCCCGTAATTGCCTAAATTATTCACCCCCGGCACCCAGTAGGTTTCCATGGTCGATTTTTTCTCTTTGGCATCCTCGCGCCGATACCCCTTGATTTCGACAATCAAATGAAGCAGATCGTCATCGCCTCGGCCATCATCAATCTGGACAATAAAGTCCGGGAGATACCTGCGGGTTTCAGAGCCGTAGCGATATGGAACTTCAAATCCCAAGTTGTGATTTTTTACATAAGCTTTTACCTTGGGATGACCTTCAGCCACCCGGCAAAATTCTCCCTCCCAATCGCTGTCCAGAATGACCCAGTTGACATGACAACGGCGGGCATCCGTTTCCCACCGGTCTTTTTTGGAGGTATTAAAATTGACATGACATGTTGACCCGGTTGGGTTGTAAGGATCGAGGACCGCCTTGATGGGGCGGTTACCGATTTCCGCACGTGTTATTCCAGCGGTGATGCGCTCACAGGCCATGTCCGCCAATTCCTGATACATGAGCTGAGCTGGGAATGTCCCTCCTTTGCAGACCAGACAGGTATCGAGCCACTGCTTGGCAATTCGTTTGAGCTGCCCAAAAAGGTGAAGTTTGGGTTCTTCACCAGGATCACGCCATTTGGTGTAAAGGAGACGCTGGGTGATGTGAAAAAGCAAGGTGGAACGGCGCAGATCACCGGTATGTATCAGATTTAGATCGACCCCCTCCCCGATAATCCCCTCAGTTCGAGTGACCGAAGGCCCGACCAGGTCGGGGGTCAGCTCCAACACGGAATCATCGTTGAAAACAGCCGTCAATCGTTCATCGGGCAACTCCACCCGGTACCCGGCAACCCGTGGAAATTTGATTTCAAGGTGGTCGCGGTCGGGACGTACCGCCTTGACCTGAATGGTTTCTCGGGGAGGTTGCGGCGGTGCCACCACCGGTTTGGCAGTAAAATCGAAGGGAATGCCTAGCACATCGGCATACTCGACATTGAACAATTCCTCTTCATTCAATTCGTAAGATTGACGCCGCAAAGCCCGCCCAATAACCTGCTCACATAAAAGTTGGGTGCCAAAAGCCCGCACCCCGAGGACATGGGTAACAGTGTTGGCGTCCCACCCTTCTGTCAGCATGGACACCGAAACCACACAACGAATTGATTCGCCCAGACGCCCCTCTTTGCCGACGGTGTTCATAACCTCACGCAGCAACTCCTGATCAGTGAGATTTTCGGCCTGGCGCCGATCACCGGTTCGTTCGATGATCTCTCTGCGGAAACGCTCGATCTCATCCGAGGCCATTTCACGGAAGTTCTTATCCAGACCTTCCCCGGATTCAAGCTGTTCACTGTCAATCAGTAGGGTGCGAGGACGAGGAAGCTTATTGCTAAATTGATCATAATTTGAAAAAAGCTCGAATTTTCCTTCGAAAGGCGGTGGGACCACGCCATCTTCACCGACAGGCTTTTCAAAACCGGAGATATAGTCATAAACCAGCTTGGAAGTCGAAGTATTGTTGCAGACGACGATAAAACAGGGCGGAACTTTTATGCCCGCCTTATCCCAAAGAGCAAAAGTTTTCTCGTAGTGGCCATAGAGGGCTTCCAGTGCCGTTTGAAGCCTGACAGGGATGCTCAAAGGATCAAGGAATTTGGCCTTGCCACGCCCTTTTTTCGGCATATCTTTGCGAATGTGTTCCCAAAGATTGCGGAACATGGGGACTTCGTTACCCGGAATATTTTCCGCAACCGGCACCCGTGGGAGTTTTACAATGCCGCATTCAATGGCATCCATCAGAGAAAAATCACTCATGGTCCAGGGGAACAACGTGCCCTCGGCATATCCAGAACCACGCAGGAAGAACGGAGTTGCCGATAAGTCGAAAACCTGTGCAAAACCGAGCTTACGTTTGACGATCTCCAGTCCCGAGATCCACAGGCGAGCCGCCTCATTATTTTTTTCGGCTTCTTTCTTTTCGTCTCCCTTGAGATCATCACAATCATCAAGATCGGGCTTCTCTCGATAACAGTGGTGGGCCTCATCATTAATCGCCATAATGTTTTTCATCCCCATCAGGCCAGGCATGACCCGCTGGAGCATCTGTCCTTCAGTCTCAAGGGTGTTGAGAGCCTGACCCCGACCCTGAAGGAGTGAACGGCCCCCTTTTGAGACTTCCATGCGCTCACGCAGCTTGAAAGCGTGATAATTGGTAATGACTATTTTCGCACGCTCAAGCTCGCCAATCATGTCGCTGGGAACAAGTTCACGACTCTGATAGTAGCTATCCGGATCGTTGGGTTGCAATACACGCAATCGATCACGAATCGTAAGGCCTGGGGTCACGATCAGAAAACCCCGAGTGAACTTTTTACTGTTAGGGCGCCGTACGGCGTTTATTGTCTGCCAGGCAATCAACATTGCCATGACTGTGGTTTTTCCGGCCCCCGTCGCCAGTTTTAAAGCCAAACGCATGAGTTCCGGGTTGGCGTCGTTGTTGGCATTGGCAAGATGTTCCAGAAACTTCTTGCCCCCTTTCATCTTGGGCGCTACTTCAGAAAGCCAGATAGCGGTCTCAACCGCCTCTACCTGACAAAAGAAAGGACGGATACCGGTAAAAGGGTGGTGCCGCCAGTGTTGAAGAAGGCGGGCCGTTTCGGGTGTTACCTGCCAGTCATTGGAAGAAGGAAGGTTGCGCCATTGATTCACATGCTGCCGCAAATCATTGATGATGGGAGTGGGGTCGTATTGTTGTTCTTCAGTCGATAGACCTTTTTCATCTTGAAAAAGAAAATCTTGCTGGGCTGCAGAAACTTTTCGTTTTCGAGGCTTTGGAATAGGCGTTATAAATTCAGCCTGCCTGCGTTTTTCAATAATTTTCTGGGTAGGTTGGCCTTGATCATCTAATTCCCAGTGGCAGGATGGATATTCATAAGGTGAGTTAAGGATGGGTTGCTCGAAGAATCGGTTATCCATGAATAGATTCCCTCCTGATGGATTTCACAAGACCTAGAACATCAAGGGATGTAAAACATCGGATTAACGATAAACATTAAAACGTTTTTATACTACTCCTCTCTTTAAATACATTCAATAAAAAGCCGGAAAAAGTAGGAAACGGATAAAAAAGAAAAATTTTGTCATTAAGTGCTCATAATGTCATAATTATTCTCCGCAGGGTTGTGACGTTAAAATCACTGAACCTCATGGCGACAAAGGCTGGTTCCGACTGGAGGCCCTTAATGTCAAAAATAACCTGCGTCTTCACCAGTGGCTTGCAGGCTTTGACGATGAGGCCCAGGTCATAAAACCTCTTCACCTGCGGCAAAAAATCAACAGCTCCTGCCTCGATTCCCTGACCAACTTGTACAATCGTAAAATCTTCAACCGGTTATTGCGGAAGGAGATCAAAAAATACCTGCGGGATAAGAACGCCTTTTTTTCGGTTCTGTCCATCGATATCGATCATTTTAAAAAGATCAACGACAACAACGGTCACCTCTTTGGCGACCAGGTTCTGCTGACCGTCGCCAACAATTTAAGGGATTATGACGGCATTCGATTCGGCGGGGAGGAATTTATCGTCTTGCTCCCAAAAACAGGCTATGAAAAAGCCTTTATTGTTGCGGAGAGGATTCGAAAATCCATTGAAGGACAAAAAATATTCGGAAAGGATGGAAAAGAGATTCAAGTCACCATCAGTGCGGGGATAGCCCAGTTCCCGGATCATTTACCGGAAACGGCCAGAAAAGACCTCCGCCATCATGCAACCGGGAAAATGCCTCCCGAGTTTGAAGACAGATTGGTTGAGGCCATTACCGGAAGTGCCGACAAGGCTCTTTATAAAGCCAAGGATTCCGGGCGGAATCGGTGTGCGATCTGCTGCAATTAAGTCATTTGGGCGATTAGAGAATAATGGCCCTGATGGTTGTTCAACTTTACAAAAAGTTGTATTTTGTAATCTGTAAAATACAAATTACAATTACAAACATAGGTCCACCGCCAGCAGAAAAAAAGCCTTCAGTTCCAAAGAACAGAAGGCTTTTCATTCAACTATCTCCCGATTGGGAAACCAATGGCCAAGTTACCCTTGGAAACCGATGGCTTTCCCCTTCTGCCGCACCTTGTCCGCCACCTCAGCCGGCTCCGCCAGGAAAGGGAAGCGTGCCTGCCAGAGACGCCGCTGGACGGCATTAATAATCCTTCTGACCGAAGGCAAATCGCCTTTGATCTGCCCCATGACATCCCGGGCCACCCGAACGACTTCGTCCTCGTTGGCCCAATTCACCCGGCGTTTGATCAAATTGATGACCAGGGTTTCAGCTTCCTGGCGGCTATATTCCGGAACTTCGATAGGGGCCACCCGGCTCCAGAGTGCCGCATGGCGCTGGACCACATCGGCATCGTTGCAGGTCATCATGAACAGGCACTTATCCCGCAGGTCCATGTTGGGGAAATATTCGCGCAAGTAGTTATCCTGCAAGCGCGACCTCGGGTCCAAAAGGGTAACCAGGTAATCGTGCAAGCAACATTTATCCGCCTCATCAAGAATGATCAGGCTGAACGGCACACCGGAACGCATGCTTTGGGTAAACAGCAAACCCGGCTTTCCTTCCCCCCAGTGCGAACTGGTGCCCTGCAGGGTCAGGCTGATCTCGTTGTTCTCAAGTGAATAACCCATCTGCGTCATGGGCTGGCAGATACAGGTAATTTCAGCCCCCATCAAATCTGACAGGACCCCGGCCAGAAGCTCGACGAGGAAGGTTTTTCCGGTGCCGGGCGGGCCGAAAAAAAGAGGGAAAAGCGCATCCTGGTCCCCCAGTGTCCGGCGCAGAATAAACATGAGGAGTTCCCGGATCTGGGATTCCCGCATCGGGCAGATGTCGGAAAGTTCCCCGGCCGCCTTCTGCATGATCTCTTCAGCCACCTGATCGTTTTGGTAGGCGGGGCGATGCGCCCAATGCCAGAAGATGCCCGGATCGCCAGACGTTAAAGGCTCGGAGATGGCCTTGTGGCACCCTGACCGGCCGGCGGTATTCACCATGGAAATCATACGTCGAATATCCGCCACAACCTCTTAGGCTTGGTCAGGGTTCTGCACCTTTTGCGCGGCTTCGTTCAGAAGAAAAGGCAGCTGTTCTTTGTTACAGCCAGCTAAAGAACCGCTTTCTTTCCAGACCTGGAGAAAATCATGGATGTAACATTCCGGTGGGTCCTCCTGGCGATTGTTATCATCCTTTGTTTCTTTTCCGGAGTCTTTCTTTTCCCCGCTCTCCTGCACTTCTTCCGGAAGGGTAGTTTCGCTGGCGATCCGCCGCAATTCAGCCAGCAGATACTCTTCAACCCAATTCCAGACATCCTGGGGCGCCACTGTTTCCGGCAAATCCGGCACAAGAGTCAGAAGCAGATCCATGCCGGGAGCGGTGACGTCGCCAAGAACCCGCTGAATTATAGAGCCCACCTCTGTGTCATGCCGCTGAAGAAAGGGCGCCAGGGGAGTATGCTTTTGCTTAACAAACTCCTCCCAAAGCGTGTTCTGCTCCTCATTGTGCCAAATGGTCCTTTTGGACGCCGCCCGGATCAAGTCCTTGATAATTTCCTGCCGGAGCAGCCGGGCCGGCCCTTCCTGTTCGTCTTTTGCAGTTGTATTTGTCATATCAAAACTCCGCTATCAGCGGTTCCCCATCCCAAACGGGGAACCGCCTAAGAATATTTTTCAACCGCCGTTCACGCCGGCGCTCACCCGATCAGCGCCCAGCACCGCATTGACTAAGGGGGTTTTGGGAATGCCACGGTTTTTCGATCCCGCTTTCCAGGTCAGGATGTAGCGCAATTCGGCCGCTTCCTTCGGGCAGGCGATATCCAGATGGCGCAGATAGGGTGCCAGAACCTCCAGGGTCAATGCGTCATGGTCAACACACTTGCCAAGATGAGTCCGCTTCATTTTCGAGGTCATCGTCCTGATCTTGCCGATATCGTGGAAAAGGCCAGCAACCATTCCGAGTTCCTTTTTCTCCCGGGGAAACTCCTGGTAGCGTCCAAGCATCTGAGCGCATTCGATGCTGTGGTAAAGCAAGCCTCCGGGGTAATTATGATGGTAGGGCAGGCTCGCGGGACAACCTACAAAAGGAAAGGCGATGGCATCATCCGACAGCACTGACACAACAAATGCTCTCAGTGCGGGCACCTGAATCTGTTTGACGACCTCTGCCAAAGCCGCCAGCAGTTCCGGACGGGGGCAGATGCTTCGCGGGATGAGGCGAACAACGTCGCTGTCAACCCTTCGGACCGGTGCCACATAGCCGATATCAACGACCATGTTCCCCCTGCCCTTCTTGACCAGCCCGCCAACCTGGACCAAGGACAAATCGTCCGGAATCTCCTCCTCGATCTGCCAGGTAAAAGCCGGGATAATCCCGGTCATATCTTCGAGATACATCTTGAAGAAGGGCCTTCCCTGTTGTGTCTGTCCGAGCAACGGATTACGCAGCCGGTACCGTCCTGAAATGGGACCTTCATGATTTACTACGGCAAGATTCATGTTATTCATGGTGGCCTCCGATCTTCACTTCCGGATGAACCGCCACTGCGAAACAAGACGCTTGGAACCCGTTGGAAGGGATGCTAAAGTGAAGTTGGTCAACCGCATCATTAAGAATCATGCGCAGCCGCGACATGATATGAGTGGTCCTCATAGGTGACAGTCCGGATCTATTTCTGTTCAGAACTTTGGCGAGCGATGAACGAAATTTCAGAATGCCATCCCTGGTGATGTGGTTGGCCTTTTCACATTGGATTTTTTGCTTTTTTAAGCCGCAATCCAACCCTTGCCTTTTTTCTCGATACTTGACTCTATCCATTGTTGACGCTCCTTTCTTTTGCCACCCCTTTGGATGGCTTTTTGGTTTCTGAGGCTTTTACCATCTCCTCTTCCACAGCCTCCCAGATGTACAGGACCTTTTTGCGGCCGAAAGGCCGGATGTAATGAATCCCCTCGAGAAACACCCTGTCTTTGAGAATGCTCCGGATGTACTTGGCGGTATACGGCAACCGATCCGCCACCTCTTCTGTTGTCAGGTAACTTCGTTTTTTCATGCTTTCTCCTTTGTTTAGTTTTTAAAAACTAACATAGTATACATTCTAAATTTTTGCATTGCAATCAATAAAAAGGATTAAAAGACGTTTTTGGGCGAAAAACTACCCATAAAAGCCAAACTAAAGGAATTAAAACGGTTTTTTTTCACTAAACTCAAACTATGTGTTAAGCTGAAATAATTACAATTGATATTTTTATAAGGGAGGAGGATTGAATTGATCCGGTATCACCTAAAGCATTTGATTGCGGATTCGGAACTAAAACTGGGGCGGCGAGTTAGCCTCCAGGAAATTTCAAAAGAGACAGGGATTCACTTATCGACCCTCTCACGTATAGCAAACCAAAAGGCGGCCAATACCACTATCGGCAATCTCGAAAAGATTTGTCAGTTCTTCGATTGTGAGATCCAGGACCTCGTCGAATTTGTCAAAGAAGATGAAGGAAAAAAGGGACCACCGAAAACTTCCCGCGGCGAATGATTTTAAATCGAAAAAGCCATCTCCTTCCCTTTTCACCCACTAAGGCTTTTTGCCATTTCAGAAATTTTTATCGAAAAGGTACCTACCAGGTCCCCTTGGGGGAGACGGGAAAATCAACCCCTGGCAGTGTGTTATAAATCCTTAGGCAAAGCAAGATCCCCATCTGACACAACAAATAAGAAAGGCCCTACTTGGGGGACCAAGTCAGGGCCTTTTTATGTTTTATTTATCGTAACTTGCAAGATATATTTTAAACTCAACACCAAGAGTCACACGGAGTCACGGTAGGAATGCCGGTTACCCGGCACCCCCCGTACAGATCCCAAGCATGCGGAACTACCGCACTGGGCTCCTGCCTCGGGTCAAACGCAGAGGCGTTGATTCAGGTAAGGGTGTAGCACCCGTGCTGTGGGAATCCATTTCATCATCTGCCTTTGCATGCGTTCCCAGATATAACTTCTACCTTTCTGGCTCCGTCTACGTAATGCACGGAGCCACCCATGGCCGATTTGTGTCCAGAAGGTATCCATTGCTTTTCGATTTCCAGGCACTGCGTAATACCGGCAGGAGCACAACGAACCGGTCAGTATCATGCGGGTACGAGAGTTCCGCCACCAGATCGCGAATGAAGCCGCTGAGATTCAGAATCAACGGTCACGAAAACAAGACCAACGCAAAAAACGTCCCGGCCGAAAAAAACGCCGAGCAAAAAACTAACCGGACATTACTGAGTATCGTTAAATTTTAATGAGTTCACTAACCACTGCAGTCATCCAAACCCAAAGCAATAAGGAGGAAGTCATGGGGATGAGGATCGGTTACGCAGGGGTGAGTTCGGCGGGGCAAAGGCTTGATATTCAAATGGACCGTCTGGCCGACTGTGATCGCATTTTCCATGAGAAGGCATCTGCCAGTTCAACAAAATGCCGACCAGAATTTTTGAAAGCACTAGATTTTGTTCGGGATGAAGATGTTTTCGTGGTCACCAAGCTTGATCGTCTGGCAAGATCAGTTGTTGATCTAGCGGGGATTGTCCAAAGGCTTGAAAGTAAAAAGTGGCTTAATCAACTGTCTATTTTTTCTTTACCACCTCATGCTTGTTTGTTTGAGCTTAAGCAAAGGTATAATGTTTGCAAAGTTTAGGGTTCCGGTGAAAATGTCATAAACGCTTTAACCGCTTGCATTTCTCCTTCATTTTTTTGAAAGTTCCCCAGCAAATACCAGAATTTCTCGTTGGTGATTTTGGGTAAGCACGAACGAGTTTGAACACTTCAGTTAAAAAAAGTTTTGCAAACCAATACATTTGAAACATCTGCCCAGCCTTAAAATATGAAGAAATTTGTTGTCACTCCAAACCGTCAAAAGTTTGAAAATCATGTCTCAGGAAAATAAAAAAACCGAATTTACAAGTGGTCAATTTCAGGCCGAAGACAAATCATATTTTTTAGACTCTTTTATTCATGCCACCTTGAATCCCGTTTTTTTTAAAAATACTAGCGGTCAATACCTTGACTGTAATGAGAAATTTGCAAAACAGATCCTCGGTTTGCCAAAAGAAAAAATTTTAGGCCGGTCCTTATTTGACTTTCCCGAACTTTTTCCCAAACATATTGCAGAGTTTCACTTTGAAAAAGACCAAGAATTATTTAAGAAACCCGGCATTCAATTTTTTCAATCTGTCCTTCGTTGCACGAATGGCCAAAAACGTAATTTTTCTTTTCAAAAATCGACCGTACATGATTCCAAAAATGAAATTATCGGTGTTGTCGGAATCATGCGAGATATAACAACACAGAAAAAAGCCGCAGAAAAACTCAAAGAAAGCCAAAAGAAAGTTGAGACCATCATTACAAATTCGCCGGTTGGAATTTTTGTAATAGATGGCGAAAAACAAATAATTGTGGACACCAATCCTGCCGGAGAGGCTTTACTGGGTTTAAAACGCTCTCAGATTCTGAGTAAAAGATGCCGGGGTTTTCTTTGCCAGGAACCGGAAGGGCGCTGTCCGGTTCTTAATCTCAAGGAGACCGTTAAATGCTTTGAAAGAGAAATTAGGAACCCGAAAGGGCAAAGGACTCGGGCCCTGACCAGTATTGTCCCTATGGAAGTCGGCGGGAAGGAACACCTGGTTCACTTCTGCCTGGATATCCAGGATCAAAAAATAGTTCATGACCAGTTGATCGCGGAGCAGCGTGAAAAGATCAATCTATTTAATGCATTACCGTCTATTGTTGTGGGCGTATCCTCCTCGGGAATAGTCATGCATTGGAACCTTATGGCGGAAAAGGTCTTCTCCATTCCCGCCAAAGACATCATTGGCAAGGCTTTTCATGAGTCCGGTATTAATTGGGAATGGTCCAAAATCAGCGATGAAATATCCCGGTCGATCAGTCTAAAAAGAGAGGTCACTCTCGATCGGACCTCTTTCCAAAGTGCTGACGGCTCAAAACGGACCCTCGAGTTGACGATTACACCCTTATATGCCCAGGAAGGAAATTCGAAAGCCTTTGTTATTATCGGCTCGGAGATTACGGACAAGGAGATGCTTAAATCACAACTGCTGCACTCAGAGAAGCTGGCATCGGTTGGCCAGCTCGCAGCCGGTATTGCGCATGAAATAAACACGCCTATTCAATATGTTGGAGATAATGTCCGGTTTTTAGAAAATGCCTTCGAAACATTTGTTGATCTCCTGAAAAAATACCGCCGAATTTTTTCTGAAGTTCTTGCTGGCAAATTTGATAATGAAATATTGGAAGAGATCAAATCTGCTGAGGAAATGGCTGACTTGGATTATCTGACAGAAGAAATATCCGACGCCATTCCTCAAACATTGGCGGGTTTGGACAGGGTCGGCAGAATTGTCCGTTCGATGAAAGATTTTTCCCATCCCGGTACCAAGGAAAAAACAATTGTTGATGTCAACCGTCTGGTTGAAAGCACGGTAACCCTGTCCCGAAATGAATGGAAATATGTCGCCCACCTTGAAACCAACCTCGATCAAAATCTGCCGCCCTTGCTTTGCCTGCCCGCCGAATTGAACCAGGTTTTTCTCAATCTCATCCTGAACGCCGCTCAGGCTCTAAAAGAAAAGCCCACCCCCAATGGAGACATCAAAGGAAAGATTTTGATCACCACTTGCCAAGAGGGTGACAGCGTCGAGATTCGGATTTCCGACAACGGGCCGGGCATTCCCGCTCAATTTCGAAATCGTATATTCGATCCCTTTTTCACCACAAAAGGGGTAGGCCAAGGGACCGGGCAAGGTCTGGCCATTGCCCGGTCAGTTGTGGTGGATAAACATCAGGGTAGCCTCCATTGTGAATCGGCGGAAGGTCATGGATGCACCTTCGTTATCCGTTTGCCAATTGAAGGAAAAGAAAGATGAAAAAACGCATCCTTTTCGTTGATGACGAGCCTAATATTCTCAAGGGGCTCGAAAGAATGCTGAGGTCCATGCACCAGCAATGGGACCTTCACTTTGCCGGTGGCGGGTATGCGGCCCTCGCTTTAATGGAAAAAGAGAGATTCGACGTCATCGTTTCCGACATGCGCATGCCGAAAATGGACGGCGCTCAATTGCTTTCCGAAGTTCGCAAACGATATCCCGAAACGATCCGCATCGTCCTGTCCGGACACTCGGAAAAGGAGCTGATCATGAAATCGGTGAGCACTGCTCACCAATACCTTTATAAACCCTGCCCACCTAAACGCCTGATATCCGTGATCAGCCGTTCCTGCGAGTTGAATGACATCCTCTCCCGGAAAAATCTGGCCCAACTGGTTTCCCGACTTGACTCATTGCCCTCTCTTCCGGCCATTTATCAGGAAATCATGGAAGCGCTTCAATCAGACGAAGGCTCCATTCAGAAGGTGGGCGAAATTATCTCGCGAGATCTTGGGATGACGACCAAAATCTTGCAACTGGTCAATTCCGCCTTTTTCGGTCTGCCCCGTCACGTGTCAACCCCCGCCCAGGCAGTGGCCCTATTGGGGATGGAAACCATAAAAGCCCTGGTATTGACGGTCAGTATTTTCTCATCCCTTGACCCCAAAAAAACCACCCATATTTCTCTTGACGAGCTATACCAGCATAGTATAAAAACGGCAACTTTGGCCAAAAGGATTGCCTCCATGGAAGACCTTGATCCCACCCTTGTCGATCAAGCCTATATGGCCGGGCTCCTTCACGATATTGGCATTCTTGTGTTTATTGACAATGTACCAGACCGCTTCAACGAAGTTGTTAAACTGGCCACGAAAAAGGGAACCCACCTTTCCCAGGCCGAGATGGAAATTATGGGGGGTACGCATTCACAATTGGGAGCTTATCTCCTTGCCCTCTGGGGCTTTTCCGTAGATATCATTCAAGCTGTTTTGTACCATTCGAAACCCTCCGAATGCGTGGAAAAAGCCTTTTCTCCGCTTTCGGCCGTTCATGTTGCAAACTTTTTGGCTTTTCAGGATAATGATCCGAAATCAAATTTTAAACCCGCAGACCTGGATATCCCCTATTTGCAAAGTCTCGGCCTTCATGACCATTTACCTTCCTGGGAAGAAATGGCCCGCCAACAGCCGTCAGGTTGATTGAATGAATAAAAAAGTCCTCATCGTAGACGACGAAGAAAACGTTCTGAGTGCTCTGAAACGTTCCTTGAAATGTTTTTTTCAAGTTGAAACAGCGCCGGGGGCATCAGAGGGATTGGAAAGAGTATCTACCCATGGGCCTTTTGCCGTGGTCGTTTCGGATCTCCGCATGCCCGGAATGGATGGTATCCAGTTTCTGGCAAAAGTCAGGGAGATATCCCCGGACACGGTCAGAATTATGCTCACCGGCCATGCCGATCTGGAAAACGCTATTCAAGCGGTAAACGAAGGGAATATCTTCCGTTTTTTGACCAAGCCCTGCGACAACAATATCCTGATTCGGGTTCTCTCGCAGGGGCTGGAGCAATTCCGCCTGGTAACGGCCGAGAAAGAGCTTCTGGAAAAAACTCTGCAAGGCAGTATCAACGTACTGACCGAACTTCTTTCCCTGGTCAACCCCCTGGTTTTCGGGAGGTCCTCCCGGATCCGGCACTATATGAAAGAAATAGCCGCCCGCCTTCATATCGCCGATACCTGGCAGATCGAAACGGCCGGCATGTTGTCGCAAATGGGGTGCGTGACACTGCCCGAAAAAACTGTTCAGAAACTTTGCCAGGGTGAAAAGTTAACCGCTCAGGAGTCCGAACTTGCATCTCATCACCCTGAAGTCGCGGCCAACCTTCTGGGCCAGATCCCTCGCATGCAGGAGGTCGCAGAGATCATCGCCTTTCAGCAAAAGCTTTTTAACGGGCAAGGGTTCCCTCAAGGACAGCGGCGCGGATCGGATATCCCTCTGGGCGCCCGCATCCTGAAGGCTGTTCTGGATTTTGATTATCTGGAATCCAAAGGGCTTTCAAGGGAGCGGGTTTTCAATTTGCTTAAGAACCGCAGCGGATGGTATGACCCTCAAATTTTGAACGCCATGGAATCTGTCCTGGGCGACGAACCGGAGATCCATACCAACGCGGTAAGCCTGGATCAGTTGCAAACGCACATGATTCTTGTAGAAGACGTTATGACCGTAAAAGGTCTCCTTTTGATCAAAAAGGATGAAGAATTGACTCCTCTGCATCTGGAAAAGCTGAAAAACTTTGCCCGGACGGTCGGAATCAAGGAACCCATAAAAGTCACAGTTCCTGTTCAAAAACTGGAAAATTAAACTTTCAAATTCAATGTTCATTCTCCAAATTGGAACTTTTTAAAAACCTGGTACCCAGGAAAAATAAATTTGAATCTTTTAAAAGATTATAAAAAGAAATTATCCTATCTTGACCTCGATGACTTTTCAGCAAGCCAGGATGTTATTTTTATTATTAACAACAAATTTAAGCTGATAGCATTCAATGATGCCTGGATTCAATTTGCAGAAAACAATGATGGAAAAGATGTGTTTTCCAAGTTCCCGCTGGGGGCTGATATCCGGGCTGGATTTTCCAATGAGATTCTCGATTTCTACGAACGATTTTACTCAACCGCAATCAAAAACCAAAAACGGTTTGAGCATGATTTCGAGTGCTCCTCGCCTTCGAAATTCAGGCTTTATCACCAATCGGCCTACCCTTTGCGAGACTGTTCAGGTTTGATCGTCACCAACCATCTACTCAATGAGGACCCATTTGAAAATCCCGGCGAGGAAATGAGCCCTGCATATCTTGGTGAAAACGGATTTATTACCCAGTGCTGTCACTGCAGAAAAATTAAAAATTGGAAGTCGCTTAATAAATGGGATTGGGTTCCCGTTCTGGTGGCTAAACCAAATCCCCTGATTTCCCACACCTTTTGCCCCTACTGCCTGGAATATTACTACAACATCGACAAAACTTTTTGCTCCTGAAGTCTCGAGCACCAAGTTCTTTGCCCCCCAGCTCAAAAACTCACTTCAGAACATCCATTTGGATTAAAAAAATGAACCTCTCAAAAAGCCCTGAAATAAAACTGCCGGATTTTATCATTACTTCTCTTTTTATTTTGTTTTTACTGTTAGTTGCCGGCCCCTTAACTGCATTTTCGGAAGTCGGAAAAAATATAAATCTGACTATCCGCTCCGCATCGGAGTACGACTATCCTCCTTTCTGCATTCTGGACGAGGAAGGACGGGCAACCGGTTTTTCCGTCGAGCTGCTGCGTGCCGCCGTCCGGGCCATGGCGGCCGATGTCACCTTCCGGACAGGCCCTTGGGCGGAGGTCAAGGAGTTGCTCAAACAAGGTGAAATCGATGCCCTGCCTTTGGTTGGCCGCACGCCGGAGCGGGAAGCTTTTTTTGACTTCAGCTTTCCCTACCTGACACTCCATGGCACCATCGTAGTCCGGAAAGACACGACGGATATCCATGATTTTAGCGACCTGGACGGACGCAAGGTCGCGGTCATGAAAGGTGACAACGCCGAGGAATTCGTGAGGCGGGAAGAGCGGGAATTTGAAATCCATACGACGCCGACCTTTGCCGACGCTCTGCAGCAATTGTCAGATGGCGTTTTCGATGCCGTTGTTGTGCAACGACTCGTCGCCCACCGGCTTATTCGGGAACGTGGCCTCAAGAATCTGCAGGTCATTAACAGGCCGATTCACGGTTTCCGTCAGGATTTCTGCTTCGCCGTCCCGGAGGGCCGAAAAGACACCCTTGCACTCCTAAACGAAGGCCTCGCTCTGGTCATGGCCGACGGTACTTTCAGGGCGCTCAATACCAAATGGTTTGCCACCCAGGAAATCCCGAGTATCCGCCCCCTCGTTATCGGAGGGGACCACAACTATCCGCCCTTCGAATATCTGGATGATAAAGGACGCCCCACGGGGTTTAATGTTGAACTCATCCGGGCTGTGGCCCGGCAAACCGGTCTGAATATCGAGATCCATCTGGGCCCTTGGTCAGAAATCCGAGAGGCCCTTTTGAACGGAGAAATTGATGCCATTCAAGGCATGTTCTATTCGCCTGAGCGTGGGAGCAAATTTAATTTCAGTTCACCCTATACGGTCAACCATTGCATTGCCGTCGCCCGCAAAGATTCAGGGCCCCCTCCGACAAAGCTGGATGATCTGAAAGGAAAACGGATTGTTGTTCAAAATGGCGATATTATGCATGACTTTCTGGTAAAAAATGGCTTTAAAGACTTGATTTCTGTTGTCGATTCCCAGGAGGCCGCGCTGCTGGAGCTAGCGCGGGGGAACTTTGATTATGCCCTCGTTTCCAGGCTGACAGCCCTTTACTGGATCAAAAAAAAAGGATGGGAAAACCTGGCTCTCGGCCAAAAACCGCTGTTTTCCCCTGAATATTGCTATGCTGTGCCACATAACAGCAGGGCCCTGCTGGCACAGTTCAATGAAGGCCTCAAAATTTTAGAAGATAGCGGTGAATACCGTCGAATCCGGGACAAATGGCTGGGAATTTATGAGGACTCGCCTTCGGATTTTGCCACTATTTTGCGTCATGCAGCCATGGTAGCTGGTCCTTTGATTCTGCTTCTTTTCCTTGTTTTTTTATGGTCCTGGTCATTGCGAAAACAAGTAGCAAAAAGAACAGCCGAACTGAAAAAAAGCGAAGCTTACCTCCGGACCCTGCTCCGGACCCTTCCAGATTTGGCCTGGCTAAAAGATCCGCAGGGGACCTATCTTTTTTGCAACACCAGATTCGAAAGTTTTTTCGGTGCAAAAATGGAGGATATCGTCGGGAAAACTGATTATGATTTCGTCGGGAAGGAATTGGCGGACTTTTTTCGAAAACACGACAAAAAAGCAATGGATAAAAAGGAGCCCACCATAAACGAAGAGGAAATTACCTTTGCTGAGGATGGGCACCGGGAAATTCTTGAAACCATCAAAACTCCGATCTTCTTCAAAGATGGGGAGCTTGCCGGAGTCCTTGGCCTTGGGCGAAACATTACCGAGCGCAAGCTGGCCGAACAGGTCATCCAGGATAGCGAAGCCAAATACAAAATCCTATTTGAAACAGTATCGGATGCAAATTTTCTGATTGATAAAAACACCGGCCATATTCTTGAGGTCAATTCCGCCGCCTCAAAAATCTACGGATTTAGCAGAGAAGAGTTCCTGAGAATGAAAAATACCGATGTGTCAGCCGAGCCTGAAAAGACCCATAAGGCGACCCATGAAAAGCTGACCAGTATTCCGCTGCGCTATCATAAAAAGAAGGACGGAACCGTTTTCCCTGTTGAGATAGCTGCAAGCCATCTTGCCTGGAAAGGACAAGAGGTTCATATCGCTTCGATAAGGGATGTTTCGTTTCGCATCGAGACTGAAAAGGAACGACAAAAATTACAGGACCAGCTCATCCAGGCCCAGAAAATTGAATCAGTCGGACGCCTGGCCGGCGGGGTAGCCCACGATTTCAATAACATGCTGTTTTTGATCATGGGCTATGCTGAATCGGCCATGGAGGAAGTCCCCTCGGATTCGTCACTGCGTTCCGACCTCGAGGAGATTCTCTACGCGGCCCAAAGGTCAGCCGACATTACCCGGCAATTGCTGGCTTTTGCCCGCCAGCAGCCCGTTTCCCCGGCCGTGGTCGATTTAAACGAACATGTGGAACAATCTCTCAAAATGCTTCGCCGCCTGATCGGTGAGGATATCGAACTGGCCTGGAATCCCAGGCAAAAACTCTGGCCGATAAAAATAGATGCTTCCCAGATCGACCAGATCCTGGCCAATTTGTGCATCAATTCGCGGGATGCCATCTCGGGGGTTGGCGGGCTTGGCATCAAAACCGAAAACGTTGTTCTGGATGAATTTCATTGTGTTGATCACCCGGGAATGAGTCCCGGTGAATTCGTACGCCTTGAGCTCAGGGATAATGGTTGCGGCATGGAAAAGGCAACACTGGAAAAAATATTTGAGCCCTTTTACACCACCAAGCCTGTGGGCCAGGGCACCGGCCTCGGCCTGGCAACGGTATACGGCATTGTGAAACAAAACAATGGCTTCATTTATGCCTCAAGCGAATTGGGGGAAGGGACCACATTTGAAATCTATTTTCCACGGCATGCCGAAGAGTCCGTTGAGACGAACAAAAAGAAGAAATCTGCTGATACAATCTCAGGGCTGGGAGAGACGATTATGCTGGTTGAAGACGATACCTCAATTTTAAAATTTATCAGCCAAAAGCTTGAAAGTAGCGGATACAAGCTTTTGCCTGCAAGCAGGCCGCTTGATGCCTTGGCCTTGGCCGAAAACCACGAGGGGGATATCGACCTTCTCATCACGGATGTTGTCATGCCTGAAATGAACGGAAAGGATCTTGCGGAACATTTGCTTGCTCAGCACCCGGATCTGAAATGCCTTTATATGTCAGGCTACCCGGCCAACATTATCGCCCAGCAGGGAATTTTAGAAAAAGGTATTCATTTTTTACAAAAACCTTTTACCGTTCAAAAACTGGCAATCAAGATCAGAGCGATCCTGGATAATCAATCTGGAGAGAAAAGCTGATTTCTTTCGAAAAAGTCTTTTGCCCACCGAGAAATACAATTCTGCCCATGAGCAATGTCCTTCAAGCAGTGGTTTTTCCAAGATGATCGCAGTTTGTAATGACCTGCATGTTTTTTAAAATTGCACGGGGAAGGTCAGGCGAAAACAGGCGCCGCCCAAGTGGGATTTTTCTATGGTGACCTTCCCGCCATGCTGTTCGGCGCAGGTCTTGAGCGACAAAAGGCCCAAACCGTTGCCATCCTCTTTGGTGGTATAGAACGGATCGAAGATCCGCGCTTTGGCATCGTCGGCAATGCCGGGGCCGTCGTCGTGGATTTCCAGGGCAACAATACCTTTCTCCTCGACCAGTCGGACAAGGATATTGCCCGCTCCGTCGGTGGCGTCCGCCGCGTTCAAAATCAGGTTCATCAGGCTCCTGTTCAGGAGCGTCGAATTGATGTTGCCGAATAAATCCGGCTGAATGTCGCACCGGAGCTTGCAGCCTTTCACTTTTTTGTGAACCTTGCAGAATTCGGCCGTTTCTTCCACCACCTGGGAAAGGCTTTCGTATTGTTTTTCGCCGGGGATGTGACTCTTGCCGGATTCCATCATTTTTCTGACAAGATTGCCGAGCTGTTGCGATGCCTGGAAAATTTCTTCAAGGGAATCCATATCCTCTTCGTTAAAATGTTCCAAGTGCTTCAAAGCTTCGGTCTGGTATTCGATGACCGTCACGATATTGTTGATATCGTGAAAAACGGAGGCTGAGAAAATGCCGGTCGTTACAAGACTTTCAGAGGCGGCGAGTTTTTTGTGCTGGGCGATGATCAGTTCATTCTTTCTGGCGATTTTCCTGAATACGACCAGAGCCGCCAGAAACAGGATGCCGCCTGTCGAAAGGGCAAACAGAAGGCCTTTCAGCAATTCGAAGAATTCCAGTTCCTGAACAGTTTGGGAAAGGATGACGGCAATCTTTCCGGAAAGAACGATGTAAAGGGAAATCAGCAGGATATACAGGAGGGCGATAATGGCGGCGATGCGAGCCGGCTTTAACGGGGAAGACTCTTCGATTCCGATGCCCAGGCTGCCAGTTTTGAGTGCTGGGTTGGCCGTCATGGCTTGTCCTTTTTTCTAATTCTCGAGGTCTGTTTTCATCCGGTCGAATTCTTCTTTGGTGATTTCTCCCCGGGCGTAGCGTTTTTTGAGTATCTCCATGGCCGATTCGGGTTCCGCGTTCCCTCCCGAAGACCTGGCCCCGCCTCTCCCTAAAAGAAGGTAGACAACGATCAAGGCGATAATGAACATGATTATCGGCATGATCATGGGGAACATCCATCCCCCGCCCCATCCGTAATGATCAGGTCCCATGATTAAACCTCCTTTGTGGTTGTTTCCTATTAAACTGCCATCAGTGAAATTTTTCAAATGTTAAATCACTGCTCTCTCTCAGGGCCAGAAAAATCGCCTGCTCAAGGCAGCCACTTTCTATCGCATGCATTTTTAAACCGAAAATCCTTTGTAAAATAGATTATTCACGTCAATCGACGACCGGACATTTAATCAAGAGCCAGACAGAGGGCTCATCTCTTTTCCCTTTTCATATTAACAAAATTGGTGGGTAGTTTTTTGTCATAATTTTCAGATGGTATTGAATGGAATATGCCGCCGACCGGCACTGACATGTTTAATCGGGTTGATTTAAGTTTGCCTGGAGACCGATAACCGGAGAGTTTATTCTCAGCCTGATCTTAATTGAGTCCACGGCCAAATGATACTTGAGAGGTGGACTTTTTGTTTAAATATGGTAAAGTATATTAAAAGTAGACAAAAAAGGTAATCTTTTTTGTCATCTCCCAGACTAGCGATGTTGGCCCAAAGACCCCTATCGGCTATTTTTGATGTGGTGGTCTTGCAAACGGGAAAGGAAAGAAAGATGAGACGAAGCGATGCATTTCACAAATTAACGGAAATCATTCCCAATGAACTGTTTATGAAATACAGTCACTTGGATCTTGAACAGTTGGTTAAAATCCCTGACCTGCAATCCTACCGTGACGAAATCAACAAAGTGCTCGACGAATGGAAAGCATCCAAGGACTATGCTGCGTAAGTGATTGCTAGCAGAAATTATCGGTAATCCAAAAAAAACGTGAAGCCCCCTGCAAAATGGGGGTTTTTTTGTTTGTTTTGACTCCCAAAGCCACCTGATTTGTTTTTCGGGCATAAAATTTCAAAAGTAAGTTCTGTATACTGCCCCCAATTCTTGTTAAAGCTGGGATCTTTTCGAACGTGAATATAACAAAAGAT
>JAFGRU010000110.1 GCA_016934985.1 Deltaproteobacteria bacterium | reverse complement strand
GGGCAAGATGCCGGGGTGCCCTTTTTCTGCTTACTCTTTTTCGGGCAAGCAAAAAGAGTAAGGCGTCGTCCGGGGACGCAACCCCGGAAACGAACGCTGAAAACTAGAAATACGCAATTCAAAATAAGAAAAGTAGCTCACTCTGCTACTGCGGCCGATACTCCCCCTCAAAAACCTGAACCGCCGGGCCGGTCATATAAACCTCATCTCCCTCGGCCCATTCCAGCTCGAGATCACCGCCCAACAGATGATTGACAATACGACGTTCCGTCAACCCGTTGAGCGCGCCGGCCACGGTGACGGCACAGGCGCCGGTGCCGCAGGCAAGGGTTTCGCCGGAGCCCCGCTCCCAGGTACGCTGCCGAACTTCGTTGCGGGAGAGAATTTCGACGAATTCTACATTGGTCCGATTGGGAAATATGGAGTTGTTTTCAATAAGAGGGCCATATTTTTCAACAGGGAAGTTATCCACCTCAGGGACGAAAATAACGCAATGAGGATTGCCCATAGAAACACAGGTGATTTGAAAAGTGCGGTCGAGAACCTCCAGGTCTTTACCGACGACCGGCTCGTCTCCTTCCTCCTGCATAGGTATGTCGCGGGGCACAAGGCGGGGTTTTCCCATCATAACCTTGACCCGGTCGGCCTTGCCGGCATCGTTGGTGAATATCTGCAGCGTCAGAATGCCGGCCAGGGTTTCTGCATGGATCTCGTTTTTATTCACAATACCGTGGTCGTAGGCATATTTGGCCACACAGCGGATGCCGTTGCCGCACATCTCCGACTCGCTGCCATCGGCATTAAACATTCGCATGCGCACATCCGCCACCTCGGAGGGCAGGATCAGGATCAGGCCGTCCGAGCCAATACCGAAATGGGGCCGACTGACCTCAATCGCCAGCTTAACCGGCTCGGGCACCTCCTCCTCAAAACAATTGACGTAGACGTAATCGTTGCCCGCGCCATGCATTTTCGCGAATTTCATTCCAGCACCTTTCTTATTTCGAACTATATTTTTTTTGATTTCATTCTTACCATGTTTGCCCCTTTGCCTCAATAACCTTCCCCAAACAGTTGACCCTGGAAAAAGTCTCCTTTAAACTGTAACGATTCTTATCAAACGGCGGAGGAGACACGTGGCTTTCAACCTGAAAACCAAGATATGGCAAACCGGACAGCTTGAATGGTGGGGAATGATCGACAACGAGGATCTCTACCTTGGGAGAAGGGAGTTCCCGGAGCCACCCGAGGAAGGTGACGAGTGGACCGTACTGGAAACCGGAGACACCTTCCGGGTCATTGACATGGAAATATGCCGCTTGGAAAAAAAGGATTGAGTCTCATGAATTGTCTTTCTATACCCCTGGAAATCATACAGATCAAATCCGACGTCTCGGATAACTTTTCTTATCTGGTCTATTGCCCCACAAGCGGCATCGGGATAGTCATAGATCCCTCCTCTTCTGCGAAAAAAATTCTAAAAAAGATTGATGAACTGGAACTCGATATTTTCTATGTGGTCAACACCCATGGGCACGAGGATCATGTTCAGGGCAACAACCTCATCCTGGAAAATACCATTGCCAGACTGGCCGCCCATCCACAGGATGTGCCCGATGCCGTCATAGCATTGACGGAGGGCAGCAGCCTTCCACCACAGAACGGAACCATCCACATACTTCACACCCCCGGTCATACTCCTGGCAGCATCTGTCTGCACATCCCGCCCAACAACATCATTACCGGCGACACCCTGTTCGTCACCAAGGTGGGACGGGCCGATTTGCCGGGAAGCAGTCCCGAAGATCTATACACCAGCCTGCAGCGCCTGGCGGCCTTCCCGCCGGACACCAGAATTTTCCCCGGCCATGATTACGGCCCCACGCCCTCCTCGACAATTGAATTCGAGAAAGCCAACAACCCTTACCTTCAGTGCAAAACCCTGGAAGAGTTCATCCGCCTGCGCATGGGCTGAAAACAGGATGCCTTTTAATGATTATTTCCCCTTTGTGACGCTGCCGGAGTGAAGGGAGTGTTTTGAAAACATCCGGGGCTTTGGTACAAGGGGTTAAAACTTAACACTTTCAACTTAAAACTTTGCTTATACGACCCTCGGAATGGGCGAGGCGAGGCATTGTGCCGTTAAGCTGAACAATTACAAAAACTTACTCCACGAACAGGTCCACCTGTTTGAACTGAGTGACATCGACCAGCCCCAAATCAGTGAGTTTGAGGTTGGGAATGACCTCAAGCCCCATGAAACTCAAGGGCATGAATGGATCCTGCAAAGACGTTCCGAGTTCTCCCAGCACGGCATGAAGTTCCTCCGCCTGCCTGCGCACCTCATCGACACTCAGATCCGACATGATGCCGGCAATGGGCAAAGGAAGCAGGCCCAGAACCCGGGCGCCTTTTGCCACACACTGGCCGCCTCCGGCCCCGGCCAGAGCTCCGGCTGCGGTCAGCATGGATTGGTCATCGACGCCGATAACCATGAGGTTGTGATGATCGTGGGCCACGGTGCTGGCCAGCGCACCCCGCTTGAGACCAAAGCCGCGCACAAAACCAAGCCCCACCCTGCAGCTGCCGCGATGCCTTTCGATGACGGCCATCTTGAGGATGTCCCGTTCAGGATCACTGATCGCCAACCCACCTCCAATACGGGGCTCGGCAATAATCTCCTCGGTGAAAAGCTGTCCGGGCACCATCCCGATTACGCGAATTTTCTCTCCTTTGGCCGGGATACTCAAATCGACGCAGGCTAGATCGACAGTCATGGTGTTTCTGGCCCGCAGTTCGGACTCTTTGGATGCGGAATCCAGCACACCCTCAACCATGCTGCCGTCACGCGCCACTAGGCGGCCGTTCTGGAAGACCATTTCCGGGGTCGGCTGCTGCAGATCACTGAAAACCACCAGGTCCGCTTTGCGGCCGGGGCCGACGAATCCGCGGTCGAAAAGACGGAAATGCTCGGCACTGTTGAGGGTCGCCATGCGAATGGCTGAAACCGGGTCGAGGCCTTCGCCGATGGCCAGGCGAATGACATGATCGATAGAACCCTGCCGGAGCAGATCGGCGGGATGACGGTCATCGGTGCAGAAGCAGACCCAGCGCTCGTTTCTCGGAGTAACCAGGGGGATTAGATCTTTAAGGTTGCGGGCGGCGCTCCCCTCGCGAATAAAAACGCGCATGCCGAGACGCAGTTTTTCTTTAGCCTCCTCGGCACCGATACACTCATGGTCCGAGGTGATGCCGGCCGTCACATAAGCATTCAGACCTTTGCCCGAGAGACCGGGACAGTGACCGTCAACAGGATAATCGCGGAAAAGGTCGATCTCGTCCAGCATCTTGGGATCGGCGGCAACCACGCCGGGAAAATTCATGACCTCGCCCAGACCGATAACCCCCGGCGCACCGCAAAGTGGCTTGAGATTTTCGGCATTAAGTTCGGCCCCGGAGGTAGCCAGATGGGAGGCGGGGACACAGGAAGGGATGGTAACGTAGGCATCCAGAGGGACATCCGCGGCATCGTCAACCATGAAGCGGATACCTTCCACCCCGAGGACATTGGCAATCTCATGAGGGTTGGTAATGACGGTAGTTACCCCGTGGGGAACCACGGCGCGGGCAAACTCGCGGGGAGTCACCATGGAACTCTCGATGTGCACGTGAGCGTCGATCAGCCCAGGGCAGACATAGCGTCCCTCCAGGTCGATGGTCTCCTGACCTTCATAGCCTTTTTCCACACCGACAATAAGGGAACCCTGGATGGCAATATCACTCTCATAGGTCTCACCGGCAAGTACATCGACAACCCGGGCGTTTTTCAAAACCAGATCCGCCGCGCGGTCACCTCGTGCAGTTGCAATGGCCTCGGAATAATCCATGGAAAACTCCTTTAAAAAGTAGGTTGTTTAGGGTGAAGACTGAAGGCTTTCCGGCAAAACCTAACAGTCTTCAGGCTTCAGTCTAGCCACCTGTCTTCCCGCGATAACCGCCTGCCCCAAAGCCAGCCCACCATCATTGGGCGGAACCACGGAATGGGTCAGGACCCGGAAGCCCCCTTCTTCAAGGGCAGCCAGGGTTTTCTCCGTCAGGTAGAGGTTCTGGAAAACCCCGCCGGAGAGGGCCGCCACAGCCAAACCGGTCCGCTCGCGAATACGCTTGCACGCTTCGAGAACCATTAGCGCAAGAGTGTTATGAAAACGAGCGCTGATTCGCCCGGCATCTTCCTGGCTTTGAACCTCTTCCACAATAGCCCGGATCAGGGTGGATGGCTCAAAGATCATCATCCCATCTTCTTCAACCAGGGAAAAAGGATAACTCCCATCCTCGGTCTCGACAGAAATCGCCATTTCCAGCTCCAGGGCAGCCTGCCCTTCGTAACTGACCTTCTGGCGCAGACCGACCAAGGCGCCAACGGCGTCGAAAAGCCGTCCGCAGCTCGAGGTCATGGGGGAATTGACCCCTTTATCCATCATCTGCTGCAGCAGCCGGATGGTACTTCCAGGCACCCCGTCGAGAAACGGCAGGACGGGAATGTTTTTGCCGAACGCCCGATAAAGATAGCTCAGTGCCATACGGTAAGGCTCTTGGGTAGCGGCATCCCCCCCCGGCATAGGGAGATAGGCAAAATGACCGGCACGCTCGAAAGACTCGGCATTGCCGGTCAGAAACTCCCCCCCCCAGATATGGCCGTCGGTCCCGTAGCCGGTGCCGTCAAAAATGACACCGATGGCCTCCTCTTCGACATTATTCTCAGCCAGACAGCTCGCCAGATGGGCGTGGTGGTGCTGAACCGGGATCTTCACCCCGTACTCTGCGTCTGCCGCATAAACCGCCGAATAGTAATCGGGGTGCATGTCGTAGGCAATGACCTCAGGCTTGGTTTCAAGGATACCGCCAAGATGGCCGATGGTCTTCTCAAAAGAGCTGAACACCTCCTGATTTTTCAGGTCTCCAATATGGTGGCTGAGAATGGCCTGATCCCCCTTGGTGAAGCAGACCGTATTTTTGAGCTCCGCCCCCACCGCCAGCACCGAGGTCTGGGAACGCGGCAGAAAAACGCTGCGCGGGACATAGCCGCGTGAGCGGCGCAGCACCAGGGGCCGCCCTGACATGACGCGGATAATGGAGTCGTCGGTACGGGTGTGGATGTCGCGGTTGTGGACGAGGAAATAATCGGCAATATCGGAGAGACGTTGGCGGGCATCGCCATCCTCGAAAGCTATGGGTTCTTCGCTCAGGTTACCGCTGGTCATCACCAGAGCCTGGAAATTCTCCTGCAAAAGAAGATAATGGAGGGGGGTATAAGGAAGCATAACCCCGAAAAAACGATTGCGCGGGGCTATGAGGGGAGAGAGCCCATGCTTTTTTTTCTGGTGTAAAAGAACGATAGGACGTTCCACGCTCTCCAGCAGGCTTTTCTCCGCAGCGCTGACTTCAGCAAAAGAAGCGACCTTTTCCACATCAGAAGCCATAAGGGCAAATGGTTTTTCGTCCCTGGCCTTGCGTTTCCGCAACTCCGCCACCGCCTCATCGTCGGTGGCATTGACGGCGAGATGATAACCGCCCAACCCTTTGATGGCAACAATTTTGCCCTGTTTTAAAAATCCCGCGACTGTTGCGATAAGATCATCTCTCTCAACAGGCTGTCCTTGAGCATCGTAAAGCTGCAGGGATGGACCGCAATCGGGACAGGCATTGGGTTGCGCGTGAAAGCGCCGGGATGCGGGATTTTCGTACTCGTCCCGGCAGGGGGGGCACATGACAAACGAAGACATGGTCGTTTTCGGCCGGTCATAGGGAATGCCGGTGACGATGGAGTAACGGGGGCCGCAGTTGGTGCAATTGATGAAAGGGTAGCGGAAACGCCTGTCCTGCGGGGAAAACAGTTCCCGCAGACAATCGGGACAGACATCCGTATCCGGTGAAATCTGGGCTACCCGGCTTTCTCCGGGCAGGCTTTCCCTGATCTGAAAACCGCTATCTTTCCGAACGGGAAGATCAACCACCTCAAAGCTGGAAATGGAAGCCAGGGGTGGAGCTTCTTCCCGCAAAGCCCCGATAAACCTCTCGACTGCCCCGGCTGCGCCTTCCGCCTCAATGCTGACACCCCTGCCGTCATTGAGAACCCAGCCGCTTACACGACACTCCATTGCTATACGGTAAACAAAGGGCCGAAAGCCAACCCCCTGGACCACACCCTCAATAAGTATTCTCTTGCGCACAATAGTGCAAAAACCGGATTTTTCAGGCATTGTTTTCATAGGCATATTTTAACGCCGGACAAGAGCACATGGCAATCCATTCCGTGTTTAGCGAAAGATTCCCAAAACAGTTGGTGGTAAATCATTGCCCCAAAAAGGAAACCCCCGAATCGGGGGTGGCTTTCTCCTCACAGGCAGATAACTGACAGTTTTTCAACGGCGGCGATGGATGACGTGATCAGCGAGTGCCAGCAAAGCATCCTTTTCCTCGCAGTCGGGGAAAATATCCAGGTGACTTTTTGCCTGATCAGCCATTTTTCCGGCCTCATCCCTGGCAAACCTGAACCCTTCCCCCTTTTCGACAAAATCCAGGACGATTTTAAAATCCTCCTCCTGAATGGTTTCGCGCCTGAACAGCTCTTCCATAGCACTGCGCTCATCCCCAGACGCACGGCCCAAGGCATAAATCAGGGGCAGAGTAAGTTTTCCCTCGGCAAAATCGGTTCCCCTGGTTTTCCCGAACTCGTCCTCCTCCCCCACATAATCCAAAACGTCATCGGTAAACTGAAATGCCATGCCGAGATCAAGGCCGAAATTTTTCAGAGCCAATTCCTGCTCCGGGGTGACCTCTCCCACAACCCCGCCACACTGGCAGGCGGCAGATATGAGGGCCGCAGTTTTAGAACGCACAATTTCAAGGTAGAGATTCAGGTCGGCTATGGGATTTCTGACACTGGCAAGCTGCAGGACCTCCCCCTCGGCCATAATTACCGTGGCCTGGGAGAGAATATCCATGATCTTTTTGTTGCCAAACTGGACCAGAATAGAGAACGACTGGGCAAACAGATAATCCCCGACCAGCACCGACGCCTCGTTGCCCCACAGGGAATTGGCCGAGGCATTCCCGCGCCGCAGCACCGCCCCATCAACGACATCGTCGTGAAGGAGTGAGGCGGAGTGAATATACTCAACCGCCGAAGCCAAATCGCTCAGGTTTTCGTCGCGGTACCCCGCAAGACCGGCACAGAGAATGAGAAGCATCGGCCGGATCCTTTTGCCTCCACTGGCCAGAAGATAATCCGAGATCTTGTGGATCAATGGGACCTGAGAATCGAGGTTTTTTTTAATCTTGTTCTCAACCCGGGCCAGGTTGTCCCGGATTAGGTCAAGGGCTTTTTTCATGGATTAAGTTAAAAAGATCCTGGGGTTCCAAACAATTCAACGATTAGAAAGAAATCTTGCCGACATGGCCGGCAAGCGAATCCACTTACAGTAGTACATATGGTTTTTTTTTTCCACTAAAGATCATTGCCGATGGGCAAAAGGCGTTGACTGGCTGAAAAGGCGCTTAAAAAAGACAGGGGCAATTTAAATAAGCAAAATGAGGCTTAAAAACGCGGAATTATTTGTGTTGGGGAATAAAATCCTGACTTTCGGTGTCATAAACATAACTACCGGCATCCCAGATATTCTCCAGCAGTTTCCATTCGAGGTGGACATTCCTCATCTCTTCGGCAGTTTTGGAGGCCTGGAGCATTTCCTTGTCGTCAATTTGGTTGTCGCCATTCAGATCAGCCCAAAGAAAAGGCTGAACCTTGATGTTTTTCTCCCCTGTAACCGCCTTGGGAGACTTGCGCACGTCCGGTGCAGCAATAACCGACCCTCTGAAAAAGGCAACTTTTTCCAAGGGTGCATCGGGGTCCACCTTCAAAAGATAGGAAATGAGAAAATGATTTTCTCCCGGCTTGGCAATCCAACGCGCCGTCCCTTTCTCGTTATCTAAACTGGATGGAGGCGGATAGCTTTCGATCAGCTTCCAGCCTGGGGGAAAGCTCTCTCGAAGAATGAAACCATTATTCTTTTTTTCTGTCAGAAGATGGATACGCACCGGCAGAATAACCCCCGGAGCGGCAAAAGCCGGCAGGGACCGGGAAGCGAAAACCCCGGTTTTGAGAACCATCTGCCGGTGATAGATAAAGGCGCTGGAAAGAAGGACTACCAGAAAAATGAAGAAAATTACGAGTGGTTTGGGAATCCGCTCAATTAGCCTCGGCCGGGCAATAATCTGCGGCCCACCCTCCTCCTGCTGGATAATGTCATCCAAAGGCACTTCAAGGGCCTCGGCAAGGCGCAGGGCATTAGCCCTTTTCATTGAAGGGTAGCGATTATTCTCCCAGCGCGAAATGGTATCGGTCGTAACCCCAACAACCTTGGCCACATAGAGCTGGGTCAGCTTTTTTTCTTCGCGAATACGACGAACGGTCTTGGCATTCAGGCAGACCGTTGGTGGAAGGTTTTCAGCCATCTATAAACCCCCCTTTTTTGGCTATAATAGCGTGTTTCAGGCAAGTCTACCAGAAAAATTTTTAAAATCAGCCGCAAATTTATAACCAGACATCTATCTACATAACATATTGATTTAAAATTAGAAAACAAGACATCTAGATGCATTATGCCCGATGTCGAGTGTGTTTTGAAAATTTATCTGTTTTATTACGTCTACAGAAATACCAATCCACCTCCAATAACAGATACCTGACAGGACCTGAAACACTTTTGTCTACTTCCATATCAAGGAAGTGTAAAGCTATTTATTAATTTTTCAGCCCTGTCAAAGTGAAATTAAATACCAGTTTTATTTTCAAGTGGATGTAAATGCCCGGCTGTTTAGCCAATAACTCTAAACGAGGAGGAAATGGTATGAAGAAATTGGCAGTCTCAGGTCTAAGTATTCTTTTTGTTCTGCTTGTCTCCGTAAGTCTCTCATTCGCCGAAGCCGCCCCCCAATCTGTTGTTGATCTCGCCAATGCAAAACTTGCCGCTTTTGGAACCGATCCCGTCCTCGTCGAT
>JAFGRU010000109.1 GCA_016934985.1 Deltaproteobacteria bacterium | reverse complement strand
TGAACAAACTGCTGACCCAGTTCCAGCTCAAGCATCGGTCTGAACTACACCAGTTCGACATGGCGGTCAACGAAAAGCCTGCCCAAGAGCCGAAACGGCAACGGCAGGAAGAAAAACCCAAGGATGTCATCGCACTGGATGACAATGAATTTGGAAAATACTGATTCCGGATAAATGTCTTAACAATGAAAAAGGGGGATATCTGGAAACAGATATCCCCTTCCCAACTAAATACTTCGGTGAACAGCATACTCGAAGAAAAAAACTTAAAAATTTGAACTTGGGAGGGCCGTTCATTTGACAATCGAAAATAATATGCCTAAAAATTATTTGATGGAGATAACAGGGGACGAGTTTGATCTTTTCCGCAGTTATATACATCAGAAATTCGGTATCAATCTCACTGATAAAAAACGTTCCCTGCTGGTTTCACGGCTTCAAAAAATAATTCGTGAGTCCGGCTTTGGATCCTTCCAGAATTATTATGAATATTTGGTCAAAAACAATGATCATGGTCAAATTCAGGAACTGATCAACCGGATTTCTACCAATCACACTTTTTTTAACCGGGAAAAAGATCATTTCGAGTTTTTTTCGCAAGTTGCTCTGCCGGAGGTAGTCAACGCCTTAAAGAAAAAAGGGAAAAAGGATTTACGCATCTGGTGCGCAGGATGCTCCACCGGCGAGGAAGCCTATATGCTGTTGATGCTCATGGATGAGTTTTTCGGCTCTGATTACCCTAATTGGAACGCTGGGATTCTTGCCACCGATATATCGCAGCGTGTCCTGGATATCGCCCTCCCAGGGATTTACAGTGAGGAAAAAATCCAGTCCCTGCCAACCCGTCTGCGCAATAAATACACTTCAAAATTAAGCGATGGTAATTATCAGATGATTGATCGTCTTCGAAAAGAAGTGACATTTCGAAAATTCAATCTGATGAACAGTGTCTACCCATTTAAAAATCCTTTTCACATTATATTTTGTCGAAACGTCATGATCTATTTTGACGAAATCGACCGAAAAAAGGTAGTCAATCATTTTTATCATCTGACTGAGCCGAACGGTTATCTGTTCATTGGTCATTCCGAAACCTTAGGAAGGAAACAACAGGCTTACACTTATATCCAACCTGCTCTCTATAAAAAGGTAATTTAATTCCGATGCAAGAAAAAATTCGTGTCCTTATCATCGACGACTCTGCCCTGGTAAGACAAATCCTGGTCAAGGGATTGAGTATGGATCCGGAAATTGAGGTTGTCGGAACCGCACACGACCCCTATATGGCGCGCGATAAAATCGTGCAGCTCAAACCCACGGTTTTGACCTTGGATGTGGAAATGCCGAAAATGGACGGAATTCATTTCCTGCGGCGGCTGATGCCCCAATATCCGCTGCCGGTGGTCATGGTCAGTTCCCTGACCCAAAGAGGTGGACAGATCACTTTGGATGCCTTGGATGCCGGTGCCATTGATTTTGTTACCAAACCGACTTCCAACATGGCTCAAAGCCTGGAGGTAATGATCAAATCGTTGCGGGAAAAAATCAAAATCGCTTCCCGTGCAAATGTATCCCACTGGAAAAAAGATCGCCAAACAATACAAAACACAACTACGGTCGAACAGAAAACCCTTTTGGTCGGCTCCACGGATAAGGTTATCGCTATAGGCGCTTCGACCGGCGGTACGGAAGCCATCAAGGCTATTTTGACTCAATTCCAGGCAACCATGCCGGGAGTGGTCGTTGTCCAGCACATGCCCGCCGGCTTCACCAAAATGTTTGCTGAACGCCTCAATCAGCTTTGCGCCATGGAAGTCAAAGAAGCTGAAAGCGGGGACAGGATCAGACCCGGTCGAGTTCTAATTGCTCCCGGGGGTAAACATCTGAAGGTCATCAGGAGTGGGGGAATATATCAGGTTCTTTGCCAGGAAGGTCCGAAAGTCAGCGGTCACTGCCCGTCAGTGGATGTCATGATGGAGTCGGTTGCCAAAGACGTTGGCCCGAATGCCATCGGCATCATGTTGACCGGTATGGGATCTGACGGGGCCAATGGAATGTTGAAAATGCGCCAAGCCGGGGCTCGTAATATTGCCCAGGATGAAGAAAGTTGTGTCGTTTTTGGAATGCCCAAAGTTGCTTTCGAGAAAGGCGGAGCGGAAAAGCTGGTTTCTCTCCATAAAATACTTTCTGAAACCATAAACCTGCTGAAAGAGATGGGCTAATGAGTGATCTTGTTTTGGGGATCGGGGATTTCGGCGTATCTAAAGACCCGTCGACATCCATAAAAACCTATGCCTTAGGCTCCTGTGTCGCTGTCATCCTTTATTGTCCCACCATTCAGGCTGCTGGAATGATTCACATTGCCTTGCCGGAATCAAAAGTCAATCCCGCCAGGGCAAAAGAAAAACCCGGATTTTTTGCCGACTCGGGACTGCCCCAATTGCTTAGCGCCCTCACAAAAATAGGGGGACCGATCAAAGGAAAAGGAGTACGGGTAAAACTGGTCGGTGGAGCGTCCATCATGGATAAAAACGAAATTTTCAACATCGGAAAACGAAATTTGCTTGCCATTAAAAAGATCCTCTGGGCTCATGGACTGGGTGCCGTAGCGGAAGAAGTCGGTGGCACAATAAGCAGAACCGTTTCCATCAATGTCTCTAACGGAGAAGTGAAAATTTTTTCCGCTGGAAGAGGCAATTGGACTTTGTGAGGATTCCTATGACGTCAAGCCAGGAACAATTCGTCCAAAAAGAGATTCAGAAGATATCGCTTCCTTCAGCGAATACCATGCGGTTACTGGAAATAAATTCGAATCCGGAGCATTGTCTCCAAGACGTAATCGACCTCGTCAAACTAGACAGCGCTCTTACGGCCAGAACCCTGCGTATCGTCAACTCCGCAGCATTCTGTCCTTTGGTGCCCATCAACTCTATCGATAGAGCGGTCTCGTACCTTGGCGAAAAAATGATTGTTGGTATTGCCGTTACTGAGAGCTGCGGCAAAATACTCAACCAGCCCCTTGAGGGTTATGAAAGCCCGGCCGGAGACCTTTGGAAACACGACCTGTTCACGGCATTCGCGGCCAAGGAAGTGGCCAGATACGCAAAGAATGGAATGGAAGCCGACCTGGCTTTTACCGCCGGGCTGTTGCATGATATCGGCAAGCCGGTGTTGTCGAAACTGCTGGAGAATGCATCTAAAACTACCATTGATGCATTGGATCACGGCGAGGCAAAAGATTACTTGGCAGCTGAAAAGCTGGTTTCAGGGGTGGAACATGCCGAAGTCGGCTACCAACTTGCCAAGTACTGGCAACTTCCTGCTCCCATTGCCGCTGCGATCCGCTTTCATCATAACCCCTCCGAAGCCATCGAAGAATTTCAGCCACTGGTATATGCGGTTCATCTGGGCGACATTATTGCAATGATGAGCGGATATTCCACTGGAAGCGACAGCCTCCAATATACACTGGACAGTCATTACGAAAATTTTTTCACTTTTTCGTCGAATGAACTTACAAAAATAATCTCTGATACGGAGACGGCCTTCCGCCCGGCCTTAGAGTCTTTAGCCGGGAAAGAGGAGAATTGAGATGCAACACATTCTGATAGCTGATGATTCACGTACGGCCAGGCTTTTCATCAAGAAATGTCTTGAGATCATAGGCTTGGAGGAGGTCTCCGTAACCGAGGCTGTCAATGGAGCCGAGGCCTTGGACTTGATTAAAAAGGGAGCTTTCGACCTCCTGATTACCGATCTCAATATGCCGGAGATGGATGGTCAGGATTTATTGAGACGAATTAAAGCCAGTCCGAAAACAACGGACCTTCCGGTTTTGGTCATAACCAGCGTCGGCAACCCGGCAAAAGAAAAAGAGCTGCTTTCTCTGGGAGCGTTGGCCGTTCTAACTAAACCGGTTACGCCCGCGGATATGTTAGACACACTCGAAGATCTCATCAACGAATAAAGGGAAGAAAATGTCGGAAAATTTTGATCAGGCAATTCAGTCCGCAGTTGTTGAAACATTTGAGAATATGACTTTTATGGAAGTCCTTCACCGCCTGCAGGAAGATCAAGAACCGATTTTGCTGGAACCACAGGGAGTGCTTTTACCTGTAACGGAACCCATCGAAGGGGTATTTTGGCTGTTTATGCCCAAAAACCTGCTGACTGTTATTGCGGAAAATGTTTACGTCATGGAAACCGATGAAATAGACCAACAAATCCTGCAAGATACTTTGGCGGAACTTCTCAATACCATTGCCGGAAAAATCATGCAGGAAGCCCTCCCTGAAGACCAACTGTTTTCTCTGGGCCTGCCCCAGCCTGTAGAAGAAATGCAGGCGAAACCAGATGAAACCATGCAGAAATGTTTTTTCGAAATGCAGGAGATGCTATTTTTAGTCGGCTTTACAGGGGAAAACACCCCTTGCTAAAATAACAATATATTCATCAAAAATCTGGAGGTAACAATGGGAAAAAAAGTTTTGATTATCGATGATTCGAACACAATGAGAAAAATCATTTCTCGTTCTCTAAGGCAGGCCGGCCTCGAATTTGAGACCATCCTCGAAGCTGGAGACGGGCAAATTGCTCTGGATATGCTGAATCAGGAAAAACCGGACATCATTTTGAGCGATATCAACATGCCGAATATGAACGGCATTGAATTTCTGAAGCAGAAAGCAGCTAATGATGCCATCAAGGATATCCCGGTGGTGATGATCACAACTGAGTCAGGCAACGATATCATCAACGAGGCCGTCAGCCTAGGCGCCAAAGGCAGCATTAAAAAACCATTCACCCCTGACCAAGTTCAGAGCATACTTGGCGGTTTAATCTGAGAGGAGCAATCCTTTGGAACTTAAACAGCATCTTTCCGATATTACCCAGGAAGTCTTCCTGAGCATGCTTTCGCTTGAGGTTGTCCCTGGAGAGCCCCTACGCGAATTTTCCAACGCCCACTCCCACACGGTATCCGGTATGGTAGGTATGACCGGACTTTACAAGGGGGCTCTTGCTATTCATGCTTCCATCGAGGTGGCAAAAAAAATCACCAGCCAAATGCTCTTCATGGACGTGGACGAGGTCGATGAGGATGTTATGGACGCTATGGGGGAAATGGCCAACATGCTGGCTGGAAACATGAAAACAGCCCTCAGCAGCAACGGTAAGGATATTGAGCTGTCCGTTCCATCCGCCGTAACTGGGGACCATTATTCTATTGATATAAAAAACACGGGAGAACATCTGATCGTTCCCTTTTCCACCGATATCGGGGACTTTTCAGTACAGTTCAATTTCGAAAAACATAATTAGGTCCGTCTGAACGTGATTCTCTTTTGAATCGCTACTTCAAATGGAGATGGAAAACCTCCGGACAGGCACATGGATAAGCTGGTAAATCTAACGTCCGTACTCGAGACCGTAGGCGAAAAGATCGAGGAAGAAGTAGGTCTTCTTGTCGACGCCGAACTGAACGTTTCTCTTTTGGAGACAAATATTGTCTCCAAAAGAGATTTCTTCGAATTAATCGGCAAAAAAACGGTTCTGACCCGTTTCGACGTCAACGGCGATCAAAATGGCGAGTGCTACCTCTTTTCTGAACTGAAGGATGCTATTCTTCTGGCCGGCATTCTCGTTATGCTCCCGACCAACGAGATCCAGGAACGTATTTCCAGGGAAGTATTCGGCACCGAAGAAAACGATGCCTTCGGCGAAATTGCCAATATCATCAGCGGTGCTCTGTCAACTTCCTTTGAAGAAGACTACAGGGGTGAGCTTCATTTCATCAAAACAAATCTTGAGCCCCTGAATAAAAACAAGCTTGATGTCACATCGGACGAGCCGTTCCCGGAGCAGGATCTTTTTCTTGCCGCCTTTTCATTTAAAAAGGACGGCAAAGATCTGAAGCCTTTTCACATTGTCATTCCGACAAATCTATTGGGGCTCGAAACAGCAGCTGAGCCGGCTGCCGAAGAGGCAAAACCAGACGCCCAGGACAAGAAAGCAAACACCCGTCCTAAAGCTGGGCAATCCGCTACCGAGGAAGAAGACAACCAACCGGAAAGCCAGACAGACCCCGAAGCATCGGAAGGTGACAATCCGCAGGAAATTCCGAAAGACACAACGGATGCGGCTCCGGGAGATGAAGTCGTTCTGATCCTATCCAACGCCCCGGAAGACTGTCAAATATTTGTGGAGTCTTTGGAGCCTCAGGCTTGTGAATGCATCTGTAAAGATTTTCACGAAGATATCAAGGAGATATTTCAGACCAGGCTGGTCAAAGGTGTGTTCTTGATCATGAAGGAAGTCAATGATCAGGGTTTCGCTACGGTGATCAAGATCAAATCAGCGGCTTCCCCACAAATACCGATAATTGCCGCCGGCCCCAAGTGGACCCGAAGCACGGTTCTTCAAGCAGTTAAATATGGAAGTTGCGACGTCCTGATGACACCATCAACCGTTGAGGAAATTCAGGAAAAAGTCAAAAACCACATGCATCTCATTCCTTCATCGGAAAACTTAGAAAAGGCCTCATGAGCTTGGGTTGTTTTCTTCAATCCCTTTTTTCTTAATTTTTTCCAACAAAGTCGTTCTCTTGAGATTCAAAAGTTCGGCAGCTTCCTTTTTATTACCATTGGTCCGGGTCAGGGCCTGCAAAATCAAACGATCCTCGAAACTGCTTACCAGCGTATTGAAATCAATTTTACCACCATTCCAATTTTCAGAATCGGGCGTTGGAGAAGAAACTTTTATTTCAGTGACCTCTTCTTCAAAATCAGCCTCGCCACAATATCTTGATGGTAATTCGCCAAGACCAATGCGACTGCCGCCATGCAAAACAATCATCCTCTGAACCAAGTTTTTCAATTCCCGAACATTGCCCGGCCAAGGATATTCGGTCAATACCTGGACTGTTTCTTGGGCAAATTCGGTGGGGCCATAATTTTTATTTCGCCCAAAATACTGCACAAACTGTTCAATTAGGAGGGGAATATCTTCCTTTCTTTCCCGCAATGGTGGGATGGTAATTGGAACAACATTCAGCCGGTAATAAAGGTCCTCTCGAAACTTTCCGTCTTCAACCAGCTTTTCCAGATCGCGATGAGTTGCCGCAACAACACGCACATCAACCGGAATGGGCTTCACCCCACCAACGGGCTCAAACTCTTTTTCCTGCAGCACTCTAAGTAACTTTGCTTGGAGGTTAGGTTTCATATCTCCAATCTCGTCAAGGAAAAGGGTTCCACCGTCAGCATACTGGATACGACCGATCTTGGACTGGCTGGCGCCTGTAAATGCGCCTTTGACATAACCAAAAAGTTCACTCTCGAGAAGTTCATCAGGGATAGCAGCACAGTTGACAGGCACCAGGTTTTTGCCCTTGCGGGGGCTTAAACCGTGAATGGCGCGAGAAAAAAGTTCTTTCCCCGTACCACTCTCGCCATAAATGATCACCGTACTTTCTCCGTCGGCGGCGACTTTTTCCACGACCCTGAATAGGCTTTCGATAGGCGGTGAACCGCCGATAATTCCAAAGAAACCGTCCTTTTTTCGAACCTGAGCCCCACGAGGCTCACCGTGGGCTCGGAAGTCATAAAAAGTCAGAGCCCTGGAAGCGGCAATAACCGCTTCAGAAAAATCATACGGTGTATGGATATAAAAAAAGGCTCCCATTTTCAGAACTTCTACTTCCATCTCCCGATTGTGAAGTGGGACTATTGCCATTGGGACCACTTCGGGGTCTATTTTCTGAACGTTTTTGATCAGTTCCAACCCATCTTTGCCGGGCAGGGAAACGTCCGTCAATAGTAAGGATACTTTTTCCTTTTCGATAATTTCCAACGCTTCTTCTGGCGTATCCGCCTCCAGAACAATACAGTCAATTTCCTTGCGCAGGGGAATGGCCACCCTCTCTCTCTCATGACGGTTGCCGTCCACCAGCAATATAGTTCGCAAAGATGCCATTTTAGTCATCATCCCATCTCAACAAAAATTGATAGCGATTATTTGTGCTCCAATTATTCGGGTTTAGTCATCTTAAATATTGACTTTACTATATTTTAATTGCAACTACAAGATTGAGACAAATGAACGTCATTGATTTGTCAAAAAAACTATAACTAACAAAGAGCCCCAAGGCAGCCATCGGATTTTAAACCCCCCATCCAAGCCAAACCTACTATACTCTCTTTTACAAACTACATCCTACGTGTTCAGGATAATTCCTTCTTGCCTTGAATTTTCAATCCGTTATACTAATGCCCCGTGCGGCCCTGACATAAATGAACAGTATTAAATCCGGGAACCGTAGGTTGAATTTTTCCAGAGAGGACCGGTTATGAGTTCACCACCCCTGACCTCCATTCGCAATATCGGCATCATATCTCACATTGATGCCGGAAAGACAACCGTTTCAGAGCGAATTCTCTACTTCAGTGGAAAAATCCACAAAATCGGCGAGGTCCATGAAGGCACGGCAACCATGGACTGGATGGAGCAGGAACAACAGCGCGGAATCACCATAACCGCCAGCAATACCACCTGCCAATGGGGAAAGTTCTGGCTTAACCTGATCGATACCCCGGGACACATTGATTTCACCATTGAAGTGGAACGCTCTTTAAGGGTACTGGACGGGGCTGTCGCAATCTTCAGCGCGGTGGAAGGAGTTCAGCCTCAAAGTGAATCTGTCTGGCACCAGGCTGACCGCTACCGCGTCCCCCGCATTTGCCTGATCAATAAAATGGACCGCATCGGCGCTGATTACAAAATGGTCCTTAGCCAGTTGGAGGAACGCCTCCAGGCCCGTCCCATCCTTCTGCAAATTCCAATAGGCAATGAAAGCGACTTTTCAGGAGTCATCGACCTGCTGTCGGAAAAGGCTCTCACCTTTCCTGAGCCTGGCGAAGGCGATCTCCCCATGGCCAACCCGATACCGGAACAGTTTTTGGTGGATGTTCAGGAGGCACGGGAAAAAATCATTGAAACCGCTGCTGATTTTGATGATTCCATTCTCAATGATTTCCTTGAAGGTCTAACAATCGAAAAAGAACGGCTTGAAAGTGCCCTGAGAAAAGGGGTGCTGGCCTGTCAAATCCAGCCGGTTTTTCTTGGGGCGGCCCTTCGCAACAAAGGGATTCAACCCCTTATGGATGGAGTCGGGACTTTCCTCCCTTCGCCTCTCGAAACAGCGGCAATCGAAGCCCGCAACCCAAAAACAGATGAGATGATTACCCTGCCCTGCGATCCAAAAGGGCCTTTTTGCGCCATGGCGTTTAAAGTTCTGTCCGATGAAGGCCGGAAATTGACCTACCTGCGCCTCTATTCCGGGACCTTGAAGGTTGGGGAAAACATTCTCAATTGCTCTCGCCAGGTTACGGAAAAGGCGGCACGCCTTTTCCGCATGCACTCCCATAAAAGAGAGCGCCTTCAGGAAGTCTTTGCCGGTGATATCGTTACGGCAACAGGCCTCAAAGAGGCATTAACAGGTGATACCCTATGCGCTCCGGACTTTCCCCTCATTCTTGCCGGACTCAACATTCCCGCGCCGGTTGTCTCCATTGCCGTCGAAACCCGTGGCGTGGAAGACCGGGAGAAGCTGCTCCCCTCCCTTGAAAAACTCCAATGGGAAGACCCGACTTTCAAGGTCAAGGAAGATGAAGAAACTGGTCAGACTATCCTCAGCGGCATGGGAGAGTTGCACCTGGAAGTCGTCACCAACCGCCTGGAAAAGGAATTCGGCATTCCCTTGAAAACAGGACGGCCACAGGTCGTTTATCGGGAGACCATTCAGAAACCGGTCAAGCATCATGAGAAATTTCAGATCGACATTGAGGGAAAAGCTCAAGGCGGCGAGATCCTGTTTCAATTAAAGCCGCTGGAGCGGGGTTCCGGGGTTCAGGTTAAGCTGGCAGAAAACGAAAAGATCGAAATATCAGAAGAATTTTGCACCTCTTTGAAAACCAGCTTTGAAAGAAGTTGCGAAGCCGGAATCAGATCGGGCTATCCGTTGACCGACGTCGAAATTACTATTATGGAAGCCCCGGCAGTTTCAGGCTTCACCACCGATGTCGGACTCATGGCTGCCGCCCAAAAAGGATTTTCCACTGCTGCTTCTAAAGCTTCGCCGACCCTGTTGGAGCCCATCATGTCCCTGGAAATTGTTACACCATCCGAATACGCCGGCAAAGTCATGTCATCTCTGCAGCAGAAAAGAGGGCGGGTTGAAGGCTTCGAATCGCGAGGAAATTCGGAACTGATAAAAGCACAGGTACCCTTATCGGAAATGTTTGGCTACATGACCGAACTCCGAAGTGCCACCAAAGGGCGGGGAACTTTTACTATGGAGTTTTCCCATTTTAGCGAAGCGCCCAAAGAAGACCTGGAAAGGTTTGGGTTTCTCTAAATATATTTTCACAAGCCTGTGCCGAAAAATCGTTTAAACAAATTCAAATTCATTGCAATGGTGCCTAAAATCAAAAAGGGCTGAGCGTCTTAAGACACCTCGGCCCTTTTTGATTTTTCTTAGGATATTGTCGGGCTTGGGGGAGCGTAGCAAAAGAATGGGAAATCGAGATCAGATTTTCGCAAATTCAAGAGCGAATAGCAGGACTATTCGTAGAAGATTTGCGGGGATATGGACCGATTTACCTTTTTTGCAGCTGATTAATTCCTAAGTCCGACAGCCACCTTCATGATGAGAATTCAAGATTCTCCCATCAATTGTTCTATTTCAATGCCACCGATCAGGGAAGGGAAATGACGTCCTTGCAAGAAGGACATTTAACCCTTTTTCCTGCCCACTCACCTTTATAGGCAAGTTTGTTCCCGCAATTGTTACACTGTACTACATTACGGTCCTTCTTTGCTGCAGCTAGCGGGGCAGGAGCCGGCTTAGTCTCGACTTTAGGCTGAGGCGCGGGAGCTGAAACCGGTTCGCTGAAATCCGGTTGGTCTACGGCCAGGTTGCCATCAAAGGAAAATTCTTCCCTCGCCAGAGCTACAGTTTCTTCCTGGACCTCATCTTTGACTTCCTGAGAAACACTTTTCTCCTGGCAGGCTTTAGCGAAAGCTTCAAAAACCTTTTCCGCCTCCTGTTCCTTCCCATCCTCGGCTTGAGCGACATCGGAAGCCTCGCCAAATCCTGCGGAAGCAAATTCGCCAGTTTTTGCAATTTTTAGTGTGGCTTGCAGTTCTTCAATCCTGGCATTTAACTCCTTGACGCTTTTTAGCGCCAAATGACCGTGCCGACCAACGCGAAGAATCATCCACGGTATAACCAAAACCAGCATCACCGTTCCCAGCAAAGGCCAGAATTCTCGAGTTAAACTACTTGCGATTCCCAAATATTGCTCCCACATAAACGTTCTCCCATCCTTGATTTATTAAGGTTTCAAAAAAGTTGAATTTCGCCCAAAATAAAAAACAGATCGACTAACAAATAGAAACCGATCTGTTTTTTATTCAATATAAATGCCAAAAACCCGTTTTTAAGATTCAGGTTTTAAGGGTTAAGCAGTTAAGCTGTGCCATGTGACATGCAACAAGTAACATTCCCTCTCCCCTCGCGGGAGACGGTCAGGGTGCAGGGGACCTTAAAATGGGTGGTTCTTCCTTAACATTTAAAACTTGCAACTTAAAACTGATTTTTATTTTTTTCCGCTGCGATGATATAAACCAGGTTTAAGGATTCAAATACTTTGTAGTCTGTTTCGGGGTCCGTTCTAGCAATATTCACCGCTGTCAATTCCACCTGATAACCATATCTTTCAAAAAACTCGCTGGTGCCGACAACCGTGTCCAAAGCTGTTGCATTGATTACAATGCGGCCTTGAGGCATCAACCGTGGCTCGACAGCCTCCAATACAGCCATAAGATGTCCTCCTGCCCCACCGATGAAAACTCGGTCAGGGTCGGGAAGGTCTTCCAAACAGTCAGGAGCTTCTCCCGGAACCACTATCGTTTTCCGAGTATTGAAGCGAGCGAGATTATCCCTAAGCACGGACAATCGCTCCGGCTCTTTTTCGATCGCAAAAATCCTCCCGCTTCTCAAAAGGTTGTCCGCTTCAATACTTACAGAACCGGAACCCGCACCAATGTCCCAGAATGTCACACCATGGCGAAGTCGGAGTTTACCCAAAGTCAAAACCCGTATTTCCTCCTGAGTCAGAACTTTTTTGGGAACGTGAAACTCCGAGTCCGCTATCCCCAGCAAAGGCATGGCATCTTCATCCTCTCTCTCGAATTCCCGAACCAGGATCAGAATATTCAGAGGTTCGGTTTCCATGTTCTGAAGTTTTTTCAAGTTGGTGGCAACAATCCGCTCATTATTCATCCCCAGATTTTCACACAGGAAAACCGAGAAACCATCCCGTCCCCGTTCCAACAATTCCCGCGCAATCATCGCAGGAGTATTGTTTCGATCCGTAAGGATAGCCATTTTATCGCCAGCCACGATACGGTCCATTTCCGAAGGCATATCCCGATCAATTACCGAGATAAAAACCGCATCATCCCAGGGAATTTTTATTTTGGCAAAAGCATACTGGACGGAACTAACATTGGGAAAAAACTCGAGACGTTCTGCCGGCAGATTGCGCAGCAGATAACGGCCAATACCGAAAAAGAGTGGATCACCGGACGCAACAATGACTGTTGGTTTTCCGGAGGTCAAAAGGCGACGGGCGATTTCTTCCAAATTGTCCCTAATTAGAACTTTTTCTCCCCTGAAATCCGCAAAAAGATCAAGTTGACGTTGACTGCCCATCATTACTTCGGCTTTGGAAATCACTTCCAATGCTTTGGAAGAAAACGCCTCAAGCCCTTCCATGCCTGCCCCGATAACATGTATTTTTTCCATAGTTCAACCCCCGGTCTCGGCCTACTGCAACTGTTTTTATAGGGAAAATTGGCAAGAGTTTGTCCGTTTCTAAACATTAAACGGACTGGGGCGTTTTTTCAACAACAAGTGAACATTTGAAAAAATTGAAAAAGATGCAGGTTTTAAAGAGCAGAAGAAAATTTTCGGTTTTCTTCTACTCCGGTTTTTTCATGAGAGTTCGTAGCAAAACCGAGGAGGGTGCGTCAGATCAAGCCGGAAAACTTTGAGTGTGCTTTCAAAGACGGAAAACTTCGAAAGAGAATATTACAAAGGGAGCAGGTATGGTAAGCAACAGTTTTCAACAATCTCTGGCAATGACAGCAGAAACCACCGTGAAAAAAAGCCACTATTTTTATTTTTTCCGCTCGGGGTTTGTGTCCTGGTCCTTTTTCCTTTGGGGCTCCACAAATTTACTGGTGCTAAACACGCGACCGTTGGGCATAATCATCCATTGACCACCGTAAGGATCTTCTGGGAATAAATCAACATAACCAAAAATAACCAATTCGCCGAGGTTCGCTGGTGGGCGAAATTGTTCAGCTTTGAATTTAACGATCTGCTCTTCGATCCAAGAGGCCCGCTCCAGGGCGGTCTGCCTTTTCAATAGGAACTTTCTGACACCTTCGTCCTGGGTCTCCAAAATCATCCCTTTGAGAAAGAGAATGGCCGTCTTGGCTCTGTCACCATAATATCCAAGCCTGGCCGCAAGCTTGGGGAGAAAATTGGGGCTGTTGGGAAGCCGACTGGCCTGCATCAAATAGTCGGCTCCCTTGGGAAGATCCTTTTTAAAATAGAAATGGTTGAACCCCAGGTAATATGGAAGCCGCCAATCGTGGGTGCGGTATTTCATCCCTTTTTTCAGAAACTGATTGGCCTCATCGATCTTACCTACCCCCCAGGTCAGAATGCCTTCGGCAAAAATATATGGGTCCTGAAAATAAGGGTCGAGATCGGTTACCGATTCCAAACCTGAGAGAACATATTCCCAATCCTCTTCGCTCAGATTTTGTTTGTGAACGACCCGTTCCCCATAAAAAGTGGTGGTTTTCAGAAAAAGAAAATCAGCAAGAAGCCCTTTGTTGCCGACAGCCAGAACTCGGCTGTATTTACTTGGCAACACATAACCGGCTTTTGTCGTCTGTCTGACTTCAGCCCGGTGCTGCCACATATTCCGGGAAAGAAAAATATGAACGCCAATTAAAACCACCAGCAACAGAATAATTGACAACCTTTTTGACCTCAATGGAACTCCCTCCTCTGAAAGAAAAGGCAGGCAAAGGAGAGAATAATAAAAATATAAAGAACACCGTAAAACAAACCAAAACCTAGACGTGTTGGTGCAACCGCAAGACCATGCGCAGCCTCAAGCTTGAAATCGAAAAGTGAAAAATTGGGGAATACATATGAAATGATATCGATAAAACCCTGCAGAGCTTCTGAAATATCCTCGGTTCTGAAACCAGATTTGATGTAAAAAATTACATCTTCCAAGGTCTCACCGACCAAATAAACACAGACGGTGAATATCAGACAAGCAAAAGAGCTGGTGGTAATGGTACTGAAAAAAACTAAAATAGCGCTTAATACCGCAAGCTTCAAAAAAACAAAAAAGCTGGCAATAAAAAAAGCTGACCATGAAAAACCGCTGAAATAACCGGGATAAATATTTTTTACCAGAAAAACCGTAGCGGTCGACATGGTGAACAACACGGACAATGAGACTAATATGAAAACCTGAATCCCAAGATATTTACCGATAATATACTCAGCCCGGGATATGGGTTTGGAAAACACCAGTTGAATGGTCTTTTTGTCAATATCTTTGGCCATGAGGTTTAAGGCTACAAAAAAAACCAGAAGCAACCCGGAAAAAGTTAATGCACTGAGATTCATGTCAACCGTGACTTTTCCAACTTCGCGCATAAAAAAACCAGCCACAGCGATATTGAGACCGAGAACAAAAAGGGCAAATGCCAATATACCGAAAAGTGATCGATTACGAATGCCTTCCTTATAGGTTATCAATGCCAGTGCAGAAATCCGTTTCATCATGCTGCTCCCTCCACCGTCTCAATAAACAGTTCCTCCAAAGAAACCCGCGTGGAACGGCTGCCCTCAATCCCAATACCCAACTCGCCAAGAGATGTTGCTGTCTCAGCCAGTTTCGCAGGGGGGATCGACAAAATGAAGCCGCCGGGCCGCTCAGACAGTTGGCCTGAAAGCTTACACAAGCCCTCAAGTTTCCCTTCGGGGACGCTGGAGAGAATAAGGTGAAGCTCATGCCCCTCCCTTTCCTGGAAATCTTTCTTTTCGTAAGTTTTAACCAGCCGCCCTTTGACCAAAACCCCCATGCGGTCACAAAGACGCTCCACATCGCTCAGGATATGTGAACAGAAAAAGATGGTTTTGCCTTTTTCTTTCAACTCTAGAACAATATCAAAAACCAGTTTGCGCCCTAGGGGATCGAGACCTGACATGGGCTCGTCAAGAATCACGATGGCAGGATCATGGAGCAAGGCAAAACAAATCCCCGCCCGTTGCAGCATGCCTTTGGAATAAGTCCTCAAAGGACGCTTAAGGGCATGGGTCAGCTCAAGTTTTGCGGCCAGGGCCTCAATGCGCTCCTGCAACCCTTTTGAGGATCCGCCCGACACCCGCCCACAAAATTGCAGGACCTCCTGCAGTGTCAAATAATCATACAGATAGGGATTCTCGGGCAGATAACCGATCTCCTGCTGAAACTTTTCTTGCTGTAGGGGTTCGCCTCGAAACAGAATACGTCCCTGATCAGGACGGATAAGTCCCAGAAGGACCCTGATTGTAGTACTTTTACCCGCGCCGTTCGGACCGATGAGACCGTAGACCTCCCCCTGGCGAACCTCCAAAGTCAAATCCTCGACAGCTTGGACCTTTTTCTTGAACAAACCAGGGTCGTAAATCTTCGATATATTTTCCAAAAAAATTTCCAGATCGCCCATCAAGTCTCCTTCAAATAGTTTTTTTTCCCCTAACCAAAGTGTCAGGGCTAGGAGTGTGTCGAACTTAGCATGAATCTACTGCGAAAAAGTTAAATCGGTCCATATTTCCGCAAATTTTCGACAAATAGTCCCGCTATTCGCTCTCAAATTTGCGAGAATTTGTCCTCGATTTCTCATTTTCTCGTTACGATCCCCCAAGTCCGACACACTCCTTTATTTTTGGTTTTTGACCTTCCTCACAGCCTTCAGGATTCAGACATAATGGCTGTCAGCCAGTAAAAAACAAGTGACCTGCCCCTTGCAAACGTGGATTATGTGAGGATCATTGATACCCACAC
>JAFGRU010000108.1 GCA_016934985.1 Deltaproteobacteria bacterium | reverse complement strand
GGAACCGCCAACAGGCGGTGGCCGAAACGCATCGGTCAACTTCCGCGGGCAAAAGCGGAAGAACGATACCCATGTATCTCAAACCGATCCCGATGCCCGCTTGCTGCGCAAGAGTGCGGGCAATGCTTCCCGGCTGGTTTTTCAGGGATATGTCCTGATGGACAACCGGCATGGCCTTGCGGTTGACAGCCGGCTAACCATTGCCTCGGGAACAGCCGAACGGGAGGCGGCACTGGAGATGGCTGCCGGTCTGCCCGGAAAACGACGGAAAACCATGGGCGCCGACAAGGGCTACGACCGGAAAGACTTTGTTGTCAGCCTGCGGCAGCTCAACGTCACTCCCCACGTCGCCCGGCGGAACTGGTACTCGGCAATCGACGAACGCACCACCCGGCATCTTGGCTACCGCCAGAGTCTTTGCATCCGCAAACGCATCGAAGAAATCAACGGTTGGCTGAAAACCATTGCTCCTTGCCGGAAGACCAAGCACCGGGGCAGGGAGAAGGTCGGCTGGATGTTCACCTTCTCGGTGGCAGCCTACAACCTGGTTCGCATGCGAAACATTGCGGTAGCTGCCTGAAACCGAGGGAGCGGTGTGCCCTTATCCCCGCATCTTGACAAAGAACACCGGCTTGAGAGCCGGAAAACAGGGCAATAAGCTCAAAAATACTCAGAAAACCAGAAAATCACCGGCTTGAAAACGAAAACGGTGAAGGTTTCCATCAATTATTCAACGGCCTGCTAGAGTATATCAGGATGCTGGGTGGCGACGAATGAAAAAGTTAAGGTGCCACCCCAGAAAGAGGTGTAACGACCATGTCTTTTGTAGAAATTTTCCGCTGTATTACCGGATGCTCGCCTTTCCCGTGGCAAGTCAGGCTTTATGAGAAATTTGCCGTTGGAGAGTTTCCTTCCAGCGCCAATATTCCCACTGGGCTTGGCAAGACGTCCGTGGTCGTGATCTGGGCCATTGCTCTCGCCTTGAATCCAGACAAAGTGCCGCGTCGGTTGGTTTATGTGGTCAACCGCAGAACAGTTGTCGATCAGACCACAACCGAAGTGGAGAACATGCGAACGGCATTGGCGGTAAAGGCAGAACTTAAAGAAATCGAAACCAAACTTCGGGATCTTTGCGCGCTGCCTCTGCCACGACCAACAGACTCACCCTTGGCCATAAGTACGTTACGCGGTCAATTTGGCGATAATCGGGAGTGGTCTGCGGACCCAACCCGTCCGGCGGTGATTATCGGCACGGTGGATATGATCGGAAGCGGTCTGTTGTTCAGTCGCTATACGGTTGGCTATAAACTCCGGCCGCATCATGCTGCATTCCTGGCCCAAGATGCTTTCCTTGTGCATGATGAAGCTCATCTTGAGCCGGCTTTTCAGCAATTGCTGGAAAGCGTTGTTGCTGAACAAAACCGCTGTAATGATCCACGTAAACTCAAGGTCATGGAACTCTCCGCGACAACCCGCACCAAGGCGGCTATTGAAGTATTCAGTATTTCTGACGCAGATTCAGACAACAATTTTGTTAAAAACCGGCTCAATGCAGTAAAAAGACTTTCACTTATAGCCCTTGGCGAGAAAGAAAAAGAACAGGACAAGATCATCGAATTGACCTTAGCTCGCAAGGATAGCGGGCGAGCCATTCTTGTTTTTGTCCGATCAGTGGCTGACGCCACAAAAATTGCATCTGAATTGGAGAAAAAGCTTGGGAAAGACAAAAAAGATATGGTGCGCTCCCTTACCGGCACTATGCGTGGCAAGGAACGGGACGAATTAGTAAAAGAACCTGTCTTTCGACGCTTTCTTCAGAAAAATGCTAAGGAACTCTCCGGTGAAGGCACCGTCTTTCTTGTTGCCACCAGCGCGGGCGAAGTGGGCGTCAATATATCAGCAGATGATTTGATCTGTGATCTCTCCACCTACGAGAGCATGGCGCAGCGTTTTGGCCGGGTGAATCGTTTTGGCGAACGTGATGACAGCGCGATTACCGTTGTTTGTCCAACGGAATTTCCCCATACAAAGAAAATTCAGGAAGCGGAAAAGGCGGTCGCTGAAAAGAAAAAGGATGCTGAAAAAAAATTACAGACCGCAATAGAGAAGGCCGCCTACGATATCGCCCGTGAAAGTACCATGGCCTTGCTGATGCGACTTGACGGGAGCGCCAGCCCTGCCTCTCTCGACAGCCTTCCTGATCATGACCGCATTGCGGCTTTTTCGCCGCCGCCTAAAATGCGACAAGCCACCAACATCCAGTTCGATGCCTGGGCACTCACGTCTATTCGTAAACCCATTGCCGCCCGGCCACCTGTCGCCCCGTACCTGCATGGTGAAGCTGAATGGCAACCACCGGAAACCCATATAGCCTGGCGTGAAGAGTTGGAACTTATTCATGGTGATCTACTGGGCGCTTATCCTCCGGAAGACCTGTTGGAGGACTTTCCACTAAAACCGCATGAATTGTTGCGCGACACCTCCAAGCGTATAGCTGAAACCCTATCTGCTCGTATCGAAAAATATCTTCAGGAACGCGCGGATGATAATGCAAAACTGAAACAGGCCTGGCTTATCGGTGAAAACGGCAGTGTCTCTCTTTTTGAATTGGCTTCACCTGAGTTGCAGGCTATTTATGCAAAAAGTATGGAACGAACTCATTGGGAAAAAGAAGAGATAAAAAGGCATAAAGACTATTTAAGAATTGCCATTGAGAACGTCACGCTCATTCTGCCCGCTTCGTTGGGGGGCATATCTGAGCTGGGGTTGTTTACCGCGGATTTGAGAGAAGGGAAGTGCGCTACAGATGTTGCCGCAATAAAAAACGTACGTCTGCGTGTACGGGCCGGAACTCCTGATATTCCCGCCGAGTATGTTGCCGGATATCGGCTCGTTCGTGTTATTGACACTGCTTACAGCAATAATGAAGAACACGAATCGACTGACCGTTATTGGCTGTGGCTTGAGGAGAAGAAGGCAATCAATGGTGAAAAGCGCAGTACGGTGCAACCGGAAACGTTGAAAACTCATGCCGGGGCTGTAGTTGCAAACATTATCTCTCTCGCTCATAAACTCTTTCCCGCAATTTCCACCGCCAGCGAGCCGAACTTGCGTCGTTGCCTGCCAGTTGCGGCCCAAATGCACGACGAAGGTAAAAACCGCCTTCGCTGGCAACAGGGTATCGGCAACACCAGATATAACCCGAATGACCCAAATACCATTTACGCCAAATCTGGTGGATTAATGCGTTCGCGCAATCTGGCTGAAAATTACCGGCATGAATTCGGCTCACTCAACACAATAACGACCAATTCCGTGAATCCACAGATCCCTGGATCTCTTTCTGATCTCACCGATCTTGAACACGATATCATTCTTCATCTGATAGCCGCGCACCACGGTCGCGCACGGCCGCATTTCCCGGAAAATGAAATCTTTGATTACCATGTCGCATCTAGCGATCTTGTTGAGCTGGCAGCCGAAGTGCCACGCCGCTTCGCTCGGCTGCAACAACACTTTGGCCGTTGGGGGCTCACCTGGCTGGAATCAATCCTTCGCGCTGCCGATTACGCTGCAAGTGCCGGTATTGTTGCTGACCAAGCAGCAGACACGGCTTGCCCACAACCGACTGCACAACAAAGAAAAATGATTGTCCGGCCAGCTGATTCAAAAACCATCAGACTTCGTGTGGATGTCACAAACCCCGGCCAATACTTTGCCTGTTGCGGTCTGTTTGAGCTTGCCGCTCAACTCACACCGAATGTGAAGGGGCATTTTGAACAGGATGAAAGTATGCAGTGGTGGTTTATTCTTTCCGAAACAGACTATTCCCTCTCCACACTTTTAGAAAAAATCACAGAAGCTGAGATTATCCCTGCGAGTGGTATTGCCGGGAAACAAGAGGAAAATCTTGAAGAGGAAGATGAGGAAACAGAAGATGATACAAGTGAGGAAGGAGATGAAGATAAAAATTCTCTACCACTTTTTCTTGGGAATCCATTTGGTCTCCGACTTGATTGGTGGGAAACATCCAAAGGAAATTCAACATCTTTGAAAGTGTGGGCAGGTTCGATGAATGTTCTACGCATAGCAAGTGCTATGAAAAATTCAATGACTTGTGGAACTGCTAGTGACAATAGTATCGATAATTTCCTACACAATACCTTCGTTGTCTACAAACAAGACAAGAAAAAAATCGAAGATGCGGAAGAAAGAATGAAGAAGAAATTTATGGATGCAAAAGAAAAAGAAAATGAATCAATAAATAAAGCGCGAGAAGTAATGGATGTAGCTCTTGAAAAGGCGCAGCTTGTAGCAACCGAACGTTCACGTATATCGGCACAGAATAAAGCAGAAGAAAAATTTGAATTGACGCAGCAGAAGGCACGGGAGGTTAGGGAAAAGAAGGAAGAGAAAGCAAGCGAAGACTTTGAACAAACACGAGTGAATGCTAAGAAAAAAGTGGAACCCTTTTACTTCGACGCAAAACGAGGGCCCAATGCAGACGCGCGAGATGTTGGATTTTCGCCCAATACACTTAAATTTGAGACAGATGCTGCTCCGGCAGTTGAAATTTTGTGTCTGATCGGCCTGCAACGGGCGATACCCAGTTCTGCCAAACATGCTCGCCAATTTATCTACTACCTTTGGACAAAACCTTTATCCATCGAACTTCTTGTTGCTGCACTTACCGGACAACTTCCTGATTCGTCAGCCCATTCCTATCGTTTTGAAAGCTGGTTCCGTACAAGCCAGAAAAAGCATAAGGCATTTCTTGCTGCACAACCCATTGTTCGTAGCTGATATTTACTTTCATAAAGAGGAGAAACTCATGAGCCAAACAATCACACAATTTGACAACTATCTTGCGCCTGAAGGTCCTGCCGCTCTTGTTATCCGTGAACATCTCATGCCGGTTGAAGGCAACGACGCTGTGTTCTTCCCGGCAACCTACGCACCAAAAAAGAAGGGCGACCCCAGCGAATACAACATCGACTATGAAAACCCCAAAGACAAAACCGGGAAAAACATTGTGCTTGTTGACAGTGTCGGCTCCCAGGCCAACCGCATTGAACCCATGTTTGCCGAAGATAAATACAAAGGCCTAGTTCCGCAAACCATTATCAAAGCAGGCGAGAAGACGGTTAATTTGCTGGATGCCGGGCATCGCGCAGGGGATGCCATAGCGCGTTGTTCGGATCTGAAAAGTGATCTGGAAAACGCTTTCAAGCAAGTCCTTAAAGGTGATGCTCTGCCGCTTGCCAAGCTCGCACCTACATCTTTAGTTTTTGGAGTTTGGGATTCCCGTGACACTCAGGCTAAGCTCCCTCGACTTATCTCTTCAACAGTTCGAGCCTACGATATACGGGTACTGACACGCTCTGCACAATATTGGGCAGGGGCAAGCTCTCATCCCGTCACCATCTATGACGATAATGCCGTCCTTGGCCCGATCAAAGATGAAAAAGACAAAGACGAACGTTCTTCTGCTGGTTTTACCCATGTCCCTTCGACAGGCACACACGGTGGTGTTATAACTGAAGGAGGTATCCGCCGGGATGCCGTGCTAGCTCTTTCCGCCCTGAAACTGTTGCGATCCGACAATGATGAAAACACTCGAAAACTGCAACGCTATATTCTGGGCCTCGCCCTTGTCGCATTTACCAAACTCCCGCTCGGGTACTACCGCCAAGGCACGATCCTTGTTCTCGATCCGGACGCACAGGGTGAATTTTCCGAGGTTTCATTAAGTGGGCAACGGACGCCGGTATCTCTGACCCATGAAGCCACGATAGCTTTCGCACAAGCTGCAGCAAAAGACTTTTTCGGTACAGATGAAATTCTCGAAAATGGTCGTCAGGTTGTTTTCGATCCAATAAAAGCAAAAGAAGACTTGAGCAAAAAAGACAAAAAAGGGGGAGGAAAAGGAAATAACAAAAAAGAAGCGCCTCCCGCTTCGGCATCCGCCTCTGAAGGAACGGACAATGACTGACTATCTCTGCCTCAGCATCCATTTTCTTGGCGATGAATTTCATGGCCGAGGCGATCAGGGCGAACCCGAATGGCCGCCATCCCCATTGCGTCTTTTTCAGGCGCTGGTTGCTACCAATGCACGACTCGAAACTCAGGCCGATGACGCTCTCAACTGGCTGGAGCAGCAAATGCCTCCGGTCATTATTGCTCCGCAACCAACTGCCATTCAACCTCAAGGCTACAAGACGTACGTCCCGAATAATGAGGCCGACCTGGTCGCCCAAAAATGGTCCAAGGGCGTCTATTTTGACAGTAAAAATCACCCTATTGATATTTCGGGTTACCGCTCGGAAAAAAACGTCCGCTCGACCAGATTTGAATGCAATGCCGGCATTCACTACCTGTGGCCGTTGGCAGAGGGATTGACTATTCCTGCTTTCACGGAGCTGCTGGCTGCTATCCGTGCTGTTTCACAATTCGGATGGGGGATTGACCTTGTGGTGGCTGATGCCACTATTGTTTCCAAAAGCGAAGGCGATTCATTAACCGGCGAAAAGTGGTTGCCGTCCGAAGCTTTTGGCGGACAATCGCTTCGTGTGCCGGTTGCCGGAACTCTCGATGACCTGAAAAAACGCCATACAGCTTTCCTGAATCGTATCAGTCTTGACAGCAACGTATTCAAGCCTGTACCGCCGCTTTCCCGGTATTCTACTGCAACATATCGTCGCGCTTCCGAGATGTCACGACCACCCTATGCTGTTTTTGCCATACGCAAGATTGACGACAGCGGTTTTGCGACTTTTTCAGCGACAAGGCGTGGATTGCACCTGAGCGGCATGCTGCGCTTTGCAGCAAGTCGAGATGATTTTGCTGCGGCGCTTGGCTGGGAGAAAAAAAAGGTTGCCAGGTTTGTGCTGGGACACGGAGAGAAGCCGGATGCGCCACACCAGCCTGTCAACGATCAGCGACTTGTTTTTATCCCCCTGCCGTCCATCGAATGGCGGGGTCAGAATAAAGGGGATACAGTCGGAGCTATCCGTCGTGTTCTGGTAACCGTCAAGGGCCAGATTGCCAATGATGAATTTATGCGCATCGTTCGCAATCTGGAGGGGGGTGAACTCATTGATGAACAGACCGGAGAGATTGTTGCCTTTCTCCGCAGGCAGTCGGATAACGACAACGCAATCAAAGATTTTTTCGCAAAATCCTGTGAATGGGTCTCTGTAACGCCTGTTATTTTACCCGGTTACGATGATCCCGGAAAACTTCGCCGTCGTCTCAATAGTGGCAACCTGACTGCCCAGGAAAAAGAGAATATCGTCGTTAAGCTGGAAAATCGCATTGATAATCTTCTGCGCAAAGCATTGCGTCAGGCTGGTTACCCGGATGAACACGTAAAGAATGCCCATCTCCAGTGGCGGGGATCAGGCTTTATGTCCGGCGTTGATCTGGCAAAAAATTATGCCGTTCCAGATCAACATCGCCGTTTCCGCCGCCTGCATGTCCGCATCTTCTGGCGCGACCCTCAAGGAGTGCCTCTAAAGATTCAAGGACCGATCTGCATTGGTGGCGGCCGCTTCACCGGCCTTGGCCTCTTCGCCCCGGTTTAAAATCCCCCCCGCCCCCCTTTTTCAAAGGGGGGAGTAACGAACAGGGCTGTTTAACCGCACCCTTTAGCAAAGGAAATTGAGGGGAGGGTGGTCTCCGCAAAGATGGTGGTTGACCGGCCGTTAAGCCTCCCCCTTTGCCAAAGGGATTGAGGGGGATTTCCTACCTCCGACACACCTTGTTGTGCTGCACATGCAGGCTGACCAGCACCAGGGTCGGGCCGTTGAGTAGGCAGGCGATGGCTCGGGAGCTGCCGGTGACGCGCAGGGAATAAAGTTGCCGGCCGGTGGTCGGTTCGATCATGCCGTGAAGTTTTTCGAAGTTGAGGCCGGGATGTTTCAACAGTTCGGGGAGGTCGAGCGCCTGCAACAGTATAAGCATCTTGGCGGTCGCTTTGCGTACCGGCAATTCGGCGGCCATGACCGCTTCGTCGAAGGCGGGGCGGATTTCAATCCTCACCAGACCACCGTCTAGCAACTTTTTCGGCCTTCTCTGCAGTTTCGACTGTCTCCGAGGGGCGGACGTCGGTCAGAGAGTGGGTGATGGACTCTTTGCTCTCGACGGTCCAAGCCCACAGCTGATGGCGGGGGATGGGTTCCACCGGAATCAGCAGGATGCGGCCGTCTTCGAGCACTTCGATATCCACTGTATCGCCTGGTTTGATGCCGGTTGCGGGGGGCAGGGTGATCCGCCTGCGGGAATCTGTTTGCGTCAGCATGGGGTTTTGCCTCCTGCGGCAAAGATAACAGAGGTTGACGGAATGGGCAATGCCCAATAAGGGCAACTTCTGGAAAGGGTTATATGTGATGGCAACTGACGACATCCCCCCCATCCCGGTGCGCATGCTCAACGAATTCGTTTACTGCCACCGTCTCGGCTATCAGATGTGGGTGCAGGGGGAATTTGCCCACAGTGCCGACACCATCGACGGCGGCATCAAGCACCGTCACGTCGATAAAGGGGGCGGCGAGACTCTGCCCGTCGCGCCGGAAGAGGAAACCGAGATCCATGCCCGTTCGGTCAGTCTCAGTTCAGACCGCCTCGGCATCACTGCCAAAATGGACCTGGTGGAGGGGCAGGGCGCGATGGTGCGGCCGGTGGATTACAAACGCGGCAAGCGGCCGCACGTGGCTGGTGGGGTGTATGAACCGGAGCGGGTCCAATTGTGCGCGCAAGGACTGCTGTTGCGTGAGCATGGGTATGTGTGCGAAGGCGGTGAGATCTATTTCGTCGCCTCGCGCGAGCGGGTTCCGGTGGCGTTTGATAATGAACTTGTCGCCACCACGCTGCATGCCATCACGGATTTTCGGACCCTTGCCCGCAGTGGGCAGATTCCGCCGCCACTGGAAGAGAGCGTCAAATGTCCGCGTTGTTCCCTTGCCGGTATCTGCCTGCCGGATGAGGTACGTTTTCTCGGACAGGCCGGTGCCGAACCCCGTCCCATCATGGCTGCGGTTGATAGCGCGCTGCCCCTTTATATCCAATCTTCCAGAGCATATGTGCGAAAAAAAGGGGAGCGGATCTCCATTGAAGAGGAGCGTCAGGAAGTGGCCTCCGCAGCTTTCGGGGACGTCTCGCAACTGGTGTTGTTCGGCTCCGGCAGTTTAACGACACCAACCTTGCACGAATGTCTGCGACGGCAGATTCCGGTGACCTGGCTCAGTTACGGCGGCTGGTTTCTCGGTCACACGGTGAGTACCGGCCACAGGAATGTGGAGGTGCGCACGCGGCAGTACCGAGCCAGTTTTGATGAAAACAGCTGCCTGCACCTGGCGCGGCGGCTGACTGCGGGCAAGATCGCCAACTGCCGGACCCTGCTGAAACGTAACTGGAAGGGCGCGGACGCCGACGTGAAACCGGTTCTTCAGGCCTTGCGGCGGGGGGCCGCCGCCGCTTTGCGCGCCAGGGCGCTGGACCAATTGCTGGGTATTGAAGGGACGGCCGCGAACAGCTATTTCTCCGCGTTTTCCGGCATGTTGTCCCGCGCTGAAGGAGAACCTCTCGCCTTTGATCTGACCGGACGTAATCGCCGTCCGCCTCTCGATCCGGTGAATGCGCTGCTCTCCTTTGCCTACGCCATGCTTGTCCGCGAATGGACGGTTGCCCTGTCTGCCGTCGGACTCGATCCGTATCGCGGTTACTATCATCAGCCCCGTTTCGGCCGTCCCGCCCTCGCCCTGGACATGATGGAGCCGTTCCGCCCGCTGGTGGCCGATTCAACCGTGCTGATGGTGATCAACAACGGGGAGATCAGGACCGAGGATTTTGTTCATGCCGCCGGAGCCTGCAATCTCAAGGACAGGGCACGCAAAGGTTTTATCGCGGCGTTTGAACGACGGCTGAACCAGGAAGTGACCCATCCCATTTTCAGATACAAGGTCAGCTATCGGCGATTATTGGAGGTGCAGTCGCGCCTGCTGATCCGTTACCTGAATGATGAGATCCCCCAGTATCCCGTGTTCATGACGAGGTGACATGGAACATCTTTATCTGGTCTGCTATGATATTTCCCACCAACGGCGCTGGCGGCGTCTGTTCAAGACCATGCACGGGTATGGGGAATGGCTGCAGCTTTCCGTCTTTCAGTGTCGTCTCAACAAAATACGGCTTATTCAGATGGAGGCGGCGATCAGCGACATCGTCCATCATCGGGAAGATCATGTTATGATTATCGACCTTGGCCCGGCGGATAAGGTGCAGCCTCGGGTCCGAAGTATCGGCAAGCCGTTTGATCCCATAACACGGAGTGCAGTAATTGTGTAGCCTGCTTGTTTTTTATTGCCTGCCGCATTCGAGGGCTGAAATGATGCGCTAAAACCCGGCAGCTCTCGAAAACGGTAACGTTCCTTGACAACAGCATATATTTCCAAAAGATTGGAGGATTAATGACACTGAATCTAAAAAAAAGCTCCCCGGTGGGCACGGCTCGAATAAAATCCCTTGCCGCCGCACCACATGCGGGTTTACAAGGGGACTATCTTCCGGAGCAAAACTGCTCCGGCCTCATTGAAGC
>JAFGRU010000011.1 GCA_016934985.1 Deltaproteobacteria bacterium | reverse complement strand
TGTCGGTCCGACCGCTTGCGCTTACAAGCTATCAATACCACCGGAGGCTTCCGTTTCAAGCCTTACTTATGCATTCAAACAGTATACATAACTGAAGTTGGCATTTTGAGGGTTAGGTATACAGTCCCCAGAATTACAGAATTACGACCAGTGAAGTTCCGGGGACAGTATGCCTAACTTCTGTGTTGAAAGATAATTGCTTATCATGAATGTCCCCGGAACTCCGTGAAAATTAGTATACAGGGCATGAAAATGTGGCAACCTTGACAAAACTGCCTTTTGAGAACTAATGTCTACCACACCCTTTCGGCTTTTCCGGGGGAATTCCCCACCAGGCTTGGCCTGAAATAGCTCGGGAGGAGCCTTTTAAAGGATTATCAAATCTACGTTTGACTCTTGCTGGTATATTTTTTCAGAAAGGCCAAACGTCGACTTACCCCCTTTGCTTTTCACCTCTATCAAGGCGAAGCGATTTTTTTGGATGGTTCTCGAATAGGCCATTTCCTGTATTACCTAAGGAGCGCGCGCGCCGATCTCCACGTTATCTATGCCACTAAAAGAAAGGATGTTTTAATGGAACAAGTGCTTAAAAGCCTTACCTTAGATTTTTTTGGGCAAGGGAAACATAAAATATCACCAGAAAAATTCTTCGAGACGGAGAATGGTCTTTTGTTGGATGTTCGATCAAAAGAAGAATCAGATTCCATCTCTATAAAATTGGAACATCACACTAATGTGGAATCTTTAAACATACCGACCAACGAAATTCCTGACAGAATTGATGAAATTCCAAAAACAAAATTAATAGGTGTATTTTGTCCCGCAAATGTCAGATCGGCTATTGTCTATGCCTTTTTGTTATCCAAAGGCTTTTCTGATGTCCGTGTCGTTGACGGCGGATATTCTGCTCTGACAGAAGCCCTAAAGCCGGGACAGGTTCTCAAGGTCATTAAAAGCAAAAAATAAAGAGGGGTTATTAGATGACAGATCTAATTATAGTAAGCTCTCTCATTTTTATCGTTGCTGTTGCCATGACTATGGTTGGTAAAGGCGGAGGTAATTTTTATGTTGTAATCCTTACAATTGCCAACATCCCTATGCATGAGGCCGCGACAACCGGTCAGTTTATTCTTTTTTCAGCTTCTGTTGCGGCAATGGTTATTTTTCAGAAGAATAAGTCTGTCTCGTGGACGTTGGCTGTTCTTATAGGGGCATTCACAGCTTTGTCAGCACTCGGAGGAGGATATTTTTCCCATTTTTTCAGTGGATTTTCATTGAAGATGATATTTGCTGTTATGTTACTGATGGCAGGAATAGTAATGTTGATTCCTGTTGCAGAGAATCAGAATATATTAAAAAACAAATATTTAGGGATAATAAATATCAAATCCGGCAAGGAAATTTATAATGTAAATTTATGGGTTGCTTTGCCGATCACTGTTTTAACAGGTTTCGCGTCTGGAATGGTTGGGGTTTCAGGAGGCTCTTTTCTGGTTCCGTTAATGGTTTTAGCTTGTGGAGTATCGATGCATACAGCAGTGGGAACAGCTTCCACATTAATAGCGATAACTGCATTTATGGGTTTTACAGGGCATGCGGTACAGGGAGATTTTAATCCTTCATGGGCGGTTCCGTTAGCCTTTATCACAATTGCAGGTGGAATACTGGGTGGAAAGTTTGCACTAAAAACAAAGCCTAAACAACTGAAGAAACTATTTGCTTATACGAATTGGCTTGCAGCTTTGTTTATGGTAATTAATGCACTTCATACAAAAGGGATCATATAGTTATTGGGGAATAACAAAGCGCTGCGCCGCGCGGCTATTCAGCTGCGCTCCATTGCCGCCGGGAATCCACACGTTAGGCTTCCGACCTACTTACGAAAAATGGGTAAGACCAGTCAAATTAACACCACTATACCTTACTTCAAAATTAGCAAAAAGCTTGAGCGTGATTAGCAGTTGGAGTTTGCACTCTTTTCCGGGGAGATCTCTTCAATCTCCTCGATGCGCAAAAAGACCAGATCCCCCCTTTTTTCTGTGGAGACGAAGAGGTCAATGGGGTGTGGTCCAGTCTCGGAATGCTGGTCAAGATATGCGGGTACCCACTGGTGCGGTGACCCGGTTTGCATGGTCTCCATCACTGTATTTCGAATTGTACAACCGCTGCAGTGTATGGTCTGGCCACAGCCCTCGGGCAATTTGGCGTATTCGCACTCAAAAACGTCCCCACCACAAAACCCCTGGACCTGATCCGGGGTTTTGTTAAGGAGATCAAAAGCCTTCTGGTTGGCAGTGGTGATGGTGCCTTTTTGATTAACTGCAACAACGGGTACCAGCAAACCTTCCAAATACTCATTTAAAGGCATACCGAGTTGTGCATAAAAATGGTGAGCACATGAATTACATAGCCCGTGGCTGACATTTCCATAAGGCGATGTCCCTCCTGCTTTGAATCCCAAATTGGCTCCGCACTCACAACAAACTACTTTTATTGTTGTCTCCATCTTGTCTCTCTGATCTGAGAATTGTTGTTTCAGCAAAAATACTTTTTTTGAACATAACAAATTTTTGGTGAGGCCTCAAGGTCTGTTGAGGAGGTTTGATTGGAAATTCCGATGCGAAAACCATGGGTGGGAAAAGGCTGGATGGTTATGCCCTAATCCAAAAGTGCTTTTGAATCAATTGCGCAAGGTGGGCCTGAAAGTCGATTTGAACTTTCGATGAATTGGGGGCAAAAAAATAACAGTTGAGGCCTTCAAAAATGGCCAGAGTTTTGGGAGCAGTACAGCTGACTTTCGAGAATCAGATACGCTGTCACCGGTTTTTCCGACAACTGTGTTTTTTGTAAATAAACATTCTCCGCGTTATTGCCCGGATTGTGATTGGCCCTGGGGTCCGAAAACTTTCAGCATCTGATTTCCGCCTTTCTGAAATTCATAATTCACCTTGATTTTTTCCAAAGAGTAGCTTTCTTTTCCCATGTGGGTGATAAGCGGCTCCAGATGCCGGGACGGGATGGCCCCCAGTTCCAGCAGCGGGAAAATCCTCACCTCGTTGGCTACGCGGCAGAGCTCACGCACGGCGGCCAGATGAAAATCGAGGGAAAACTGGTCGCTGTAGAGGAACAGGAAATGGGAGCAGAGGGCGAGGTCGAAGCTCGCATCTTCAAAGGGCAGGTCGGGAAGGGCGGCTTCCCGATAGCGTCCCTCTTTCAGGCCTGAGGGATAGTCCGCCAGAAATTCTTCCATGGCGGCCCAGCGGAGGGAGCTCAACTCGGTGAGATCTTTAATGTCGTTCCAGACGAACTCATGGCGGTTTTGGCGGACCTGCTCAAGGACCTGGGTGAAGGCCTCGTCAATCCATCCGCGAATTTCCGTTGCAGAAAATCGATACAGGGGGTCGGTTGATATCACTCGGCCGCCCTGCCGGGTGAGGCCGGTATTGAAGCCCGCCGGGCCGTCGCTGCAACCGAGGATGCGCTTTTCGAGATCGCCTTCGGTGAGGGCGAACATGGCCTTGTATTCTTTAAATGAGCGTCCCCAGGGGACGACTTGATCAAGGGTAAACATTTTAGACGCTTCGCTTTCCCTGACGATTTTCTGGCGCACACTACTTATTAACAATAGCATAGGTGCCGGGAGCTAAGTGTCCTCAATAATTTAAAAACATGTGCCCTACACCGAATCCGCCCTGGCGCCGGCCATCTTTCTCGCCAGCGGACGGAAAAGGGAGGGGTAGAGTATGCTCGAAAACAGTGCGGTTAGAATCAGGGGATCCCTGATTTCCGGGGTCAGAAGTCCCATCCGTCCGCCAAGCGTTCCGGCGACCACGATCATGCTCAGGGGGGCTGACAATAAAATTGTCATGCCCCAGGCTTCCTGCAGGCTGATGCCGAGGGGCCGGGTCAGAAAAACGGGTGCAAGATGGCCGACCATAACCATCAGCGTCAGAAAACAGGACAACAGGACAACATTCCATGATGTCAGAAGCCGGACATCCAGGTCGGAACCGACCCCGATGAAAAAAAACGGAATCAGAAAGCCGAAACCGATGGCATTGATCTTTTCTTCGAACCGCCCTTTGCTGCGGAAAACGGAGCTGAAGACTACCCCCATGAGGAACGATCCCAGAATCGCCTCAGCCCCGGCCAGCACGGCAAGCATCCCACCGGCAAAGGCCACGGTGACCACGATGCGGACGCCTTCCTCGACCGGATCATCGCTCTCCATCACCTTTTGAACCCGCTCCGGGTTCCACCAGGCGAGGAGATACATTCCTTTGAGAACGGCCAGGGCCAGGGCAAAAAGCATTACCAGTTTGAAAAGCTCGATCAACGTTCCCGCTATAGTTCCATGTTTGTGAAAAGCATCGATAAGGGTCAGCACCACGATCGAAACCAGTTCTTCGGTCAGGGCCACCCCGATGATGTTCTGTCCCAGGGGTTTTTTAATCAAAGCCGTTTCCTTGAGGACCGGGATAACGATGCCGGCTGAAACCATGGCGAGGGTCACCCCCAGGTAAAAGGGGAAACCCAGAAAGACAAAAATAAGAGGCGTCACGGTAAAAGAAACAAGGGAAATCAGCAGGTACCAGAAAAGCCTGCCGCTATTGAGCAGGCTGCGGATATCCAACTCCATGCCGGCAACGAACATGAGGTAGATAAGGCCCAGTTCGCGAAGGAGGACAAACCATTCGGGGCTTCCTTTGAGGACGAAATTGAAAACCAGCATGCCGTAAATGATCTCGAGGGCTGCGGAAGGGACGCGCAATCTTCTGGCGCCAAAGGGGATGACGGCGGCTCCGCAGACGATCAGGAACATGGGGAGATGATGCTGGAACATGGCGCTTTAGTGCCTTTTCTTAGAGCTTAAGGTCGTGGGAGGGGACGAGCAGGGTGGAAACGGGCGAATCACGCATGATTTTCCATTCCACGTCCGGCCAGAGCAGGGAGCGCAACACGCCATGTGTGCTCCAGGCTCCGATTTCGCTGACGGCGAGGGAGAATTTCTTCAAGGCTTGGGGAATTTCCCGGATCGGATTGCCCTCAAATTCCAACATTTTAATGCTCTTGCGGTGAGCATGGCTGAGTTCGGAAATGGCTTTTTTTGTGCGCTGGAATCCGTCCTCTTCCTCTTGCGCCGAGATATACTTGGGCGGTTTGGGGAGCAAAGCGGAAACCTCGAAGTTGACGGCAGTGGAGATGGCCAGGGTCGTTTCCAGGGCGTGCTGCATATGCTCGACGGAGATGCAGGGGACCGCCACATTTTTATAGGGAAAAGTACCAACCGCCAGAACCAGAGGACATTGAATTGCCGATACCAGATCGAGGAGAAAAAACTTTTTTTTCGATTTGGCGAAAAAACTCAGGCGCCCATTGGTCAGTTCTTGCTTTGGAAGAACCAGGAGGCCCGCCTTGTGGCCGTTTTCAGAAAGCATGCGGTTGAGGGTGGCCGGCATTAAATTATCTGCCGCTAAAAATTTCACCTCTCCCAATTTTGCATCTTCCGCCTTTTTTTTAAGGTTTTCCAGGTAGCCGGGATCGTTGGGGACGTGGATCAGAAGGGTCTTTTCCAGGGGCAGAAGGCTGAAAATATAGCCCAGCTCTTCAAAAAAGACATCTTTTTCGTCGCCCTCAAGCAGTGCTGCCAGAGTGTCGCCGTATCTCAGGGGGAATTCCTGCGAGCGGAAAGTCAAAATATCCGCCACGGACTGGAGAACCTGGGGATTGCCGAGAATGATGAGGCGGTCCCGGGGCTTGATAACGGTATTCCCCTGGGGAATCAGGATGTTCCCCTCGCGGTAGATGATGCCTACTCGCCAGTTGTGGGGATTCAGCGAGGAAAGCGGTTTGTTTGCCAGTGCCGAATTGGGATTGACTTCCACTTCGAGAATTTCGTTTTTCTCCAGACCGACACCCAGCACGGCTTTGGTTTTGAAATCAAGGCGGTTGCGCAATACCGTGGCGCTGATGTTGAAGATGTTTTCCACCTCGGCCCCGAGGTTTTCCAGCTGATTTATCCCATCTCGCGTAATTCCCATGGCGATGACCCTCGGGATATTGAATTTTTCATGAAGCACGCGAGCGATCTCGATGGTGTATTTTTCCGTCGTGGTGGTGATGATGACGGTATCGGCTTCCGCCACTCCGGCTTCTTCGAGCACCAGGCGGCTGGTGGCGTCGCCCACAACCCCTTTCAGGTTGGGGTGGTTCAGCTTCTGGGCCGAAGCAAGGGCTTCGGGGTCGCTGTCTATACAAATCAGGTCGAAATCCCTGGACAGCATCTTAATCAGAAGAGTGCCGATGTTTCCAAGACCGATGATGACGAAGCGGCTGCGTTGCATGAGATATTCACTCTATCAAGATTTACGGTAAGTAGTCACTTGCCCGGTTAAAGGCCAATCACCCTCGGATTGTTTCGCGGGGAAGAAAACCAGGGCGAATGGAAAAGCGGCTGAAAAAGATATCCGGTAGACACAAAAGCCTGGCCGGCGGCTTCTTTTCTCGTCAATTACCCAGCAGTTCCTTAATGGCTTCCCCCAGTTTGGCAATGCCGACTTCGATAGTCTTTTCGTCAACGCAGGAGAAATTCAGGCGCAGCGTGTTGATGTTCTCCACGGGGTAGGTGTAGAAGGGGTTGCCCGGGACGAAAGCGACATTGCGTTTGATGGCCAGGTCGAAGAGTTTCATGGAGGAGACCTGCGGCGGCAGGGTGACCCAGAGAAACATCCCTCCGTCCGGTGTGGTGAAATGCACGTCGGAAGGAAAATGCTTGCGGATACTTTCGATCATGGCCCGCCCCTGCCTGCCGTAAACCTCGCGGATTTTGCGGATGTGGGCCTCGAGATCGTTGTCACTCAGATACTGATAGAGCAGGCGCTGGGTGAAAATATTGGTGTGAAGGTCGGCCGCCTGTTTGGCGACGATGAGTTTGTCCATGATGGCATCCGGGGCGACGATCCAGCCGATGCGGAAGCCGGGAACCGCCGTCTTGGAAAAACTCCCCAGCAGGATGGTCTGTTCGGGGAGAAAATGCTTGAAGGATGGAATGTCCTCCCCCCGGTAGCGCAGGTCGCCGTAAGGATTGTCCTCGACCAGGATTGTGGCGTACCCTTCGATAATGGCGGCGATCTCCCGGCGTTTTTCGAGACTGTAGGTGATGCCGGACGGGTTTGAGAAGTTGGGCACCGTGTAGAGCAGCTTCGGGCGATAGCTTTGCAGAGCCGTGGTCAGAGCCTTCGCATCAAGGCCGTCATCCAGTAGAGGGATCGGGACAAAGGTCGAGCGGTAGACGGAAAAGACCTGAATGGCGCCCAAGTAGCCCGGTTCTTCGATAAGAACGTCGTCCCCTTCGTTGAGAATGATCTTGGCGAGAAGATCAAGCCCCTGCTGCGAACCGCAGGTGATCAGGATGTTGTCCGGCGACACCTTGAGGCCGGCCTTGTCGGCGTATCGTTTGGCGATAAATTCCCGCAAGGGAAGGTACCCTTCCGAGTTGCTGTATTGGAGCGCTTCTTTGCCGGCCGTTTCAAAGACTTGGTTGGAGGCGTTTTGCAGCTCTTTAACCGGGAACAGATCCCGGTTCGGCAGGCCACCGGCAAAGGAAATCATCTCGGGGTTGACGGCGACCTTGAGGATCTCGCGGATAAAAGATTTGGGGACATCGGAAATGCGGTCGGCAAATGCTGGATTGTTCATTCTTCGGTTTCTTCCTCCTCTTCTTGTTCAATGGGGTGTCTCTCAATTTGTTCGATGGGCTGGCCTTTGGAGTCGAGCAGGTTGGCTCCGCACTGCGGGCACAGAAAAAGGTAGCGTGTCAAGGAGCCGTCTTTGCTCGTGATGGAATCGACCTGGGCCTGTTGATGGGTAAAATTCTCCCCGCAGTTTTTACAGTGCATGACCGCTGTTTTTTTTACCCCGTCGGTGCCCAGAAGTTCCTGCTGTTCACGGATGAGAAATTCCACCTCTTTCTCGGAGAGGAATTTCTTCAAAACCGCCAGGGTCTCCCTGAGGATCCAGTCGTCCTCATTTACCAGGAATCTTTTGATGTGGTCCACGATTTGCGGGTCTCCGGTCTCACCCAGAGCCTGGATGGTGCCGGCCAGCACGTGATGAGGGAAGTCCTCCCGCTCGGTCAGGTGGACCAGAATAGTGGTGGCCTCGTCGCCCCCGATCAGGCCGAGAGCGGATATGGCGGCAAGATTGCCGATGATTGCTTTTTCCTTGAGGGGGGGCACGCCACTGGCCTCGCCTATTTCGCCCAAGGCGCGGGCGGCGGCGGCAACGATCAAAGAATCCGGGTCGCCCAGAAGGGCGATCAGACCCTGAACGTCTTTCCTTTCAATCAATTTTTCGATATTGGGTTTGGATGTTTTCCACATGAAAAGCTCCCTGCTGAACAATGGACAGGATTTCCTGTTTAATAACCCATTCCTCCGGTCGGGACCGAAAAAAAGGCAGAGATTCAGGTTTTGCGGTCGCTAAAGACGTGCCACAGGGCATGCACCATTCCGGGCACTCCCCCAAGGATCGTCAGTAGGATGTTGACCCGGAAATGGGTACTGAGACGGACTTGGAGATAGGCCGCTAGCGGAGGAAAAATTATACATAATATGATTATTAAAACCATAACGCCAGCTGCCTCCCGGAGGAAGCCGGCGACAAGCGGAATAGGGGATATATGAGATATTTTAATAAATATCCTTCATGCCGAAAATGTCAACTAAAAACAGGGATTTGAAATGCGTAAAACGAATAAGCGGTCGTTTTTCGTGATAGAACGGGCGTTGCCGTGTTGAGAGGTCTGAAGATTAAAACAAAAAAAAGACCTGACCCTTTTGAAAAAGTGAGCAGACTGCAGCGGTTTTCAGAGAGCGTGGTAAGTTGTGGCGTCGGGTTTAAAATGAAGAGCCAGGCTGGGTCAGAAATTCCCGCTCCTCCGGTGTGGACTCCCGGCCCAGGGTCTGGTTGCGGTGCGGATAGCGGCCGAAACGGTCAATAATGGCCTTATGCCGAAGTTCGAACTGGAGCTGCCTTTCCAGCCCCGGTTCGACAAAAAGCTTCCCAGCAATTTCATGAATAAGGGATGACTCGCTATGCATGAAGGGCATATAGAGAAAAGCTTTTTGCGGGGGGCTGAAATGCTCTTGAACACCCATTCGAATGGCTTCTTGAGCCAGAGCCAGGGCCATTGGGTCAAAGGCGAAGGATGCAGGAGTGCCGCGATGAATGTGGCGGGAAAACTGATCGAGGAGTAGGATTTCCGCCAGCCTTCCCAAAGGTTTCTCCCGCCAGCGGAATAGTTCACAACGGCAGGCGGCGGCGTGAACGCCGAGAAACCTGTTTTTTATTAAATGATCGAAGTGGGGATCGCCCTTCCACCAGTCTCCGGGGCCGGTTTCTTCAAACCAGAAGGTGATAATGTCGCGGAAATCGTATCCAGACAATGGCAGCCCTCGCAAGTGTCGATGCTATTTTGCCAGAGGAGGGAATTTTGCCAGGATATCCTCCACTTGACGGATATTATGCACCGCAACTGCCGTTGCATCGCCGGGGTGCGGAACCTGCCGGGTGTTGCTCCCCTGCCAGATCAGCCTGCCGGAAATAGCGTCCCAGATGTTGATGGTCAGAGTTGCTTCGTCGCGGCGGTCGCCGAAATCAATTGCACCCAGGCCAATACCGCCGAACACCCCCGAACTGCTGCCGCCGACTCCGACTCCCGTATGGAGGCTGGGAGAGTCAAAGTTTTTTGTGATCCGGTATTGGTAGGAGACCGAAAAATCCCCTCTGCCGCTATAAATTCGCTGGTAGCCTTTTTCCTTCAGGGCGTTGTCGATGGCGCTATGAAGACGTTCGTCGACCAGGCTGTTTTCAGGTTTTTTGTCCTCCTGAAGACGCCATTGGTAGGTATTCAGGCGTGAGAAGTCAATGCTTGGGTCAAAATCCTGGGTTATTTTCGGGCCGGTGCAACCGAGGGCCAGGAACAGAGGGAAAAAAATAAAAAGCCGATGAATTTGTTTCATTTTTGCCTCCGATGTTAAAAAAATTCGTTACTATTCAGAACGAGGACTCGTGTTGCCCATGGAAAGGGCATCTGCCGCCCGGATGGCGGCGGCTAAGCCCCATGGATGGGTTCACGCGGCCCTTGGAGTGGGCGATGCGAGGGTTTGTGCCGATAAGCTGAATAATTACAAAATTTCAGCTGAATTTTTTATCGGAACCCTTGCCCGGGATGGTGACCCACAGGCTGCGGCCGATGGCCAGGCTCCAGTCGAGGTCGCGGGAAAAGGCCTCCCCGTTTTCGTAACCGAGGCGCCGGGCCAGATAATTGAAGGCGGGCGAATCGGCTGCCGGCACGGTAAGATCCTTAGCATTGCCCCGGACGGCCCGCAAGGCATCAATGGTCCGGCGCAGGCAGCGATAGGCACGGCGGATATCTTCCACAAGAGGGACGGGGATGGCACCTTCTTTCCCCAATTCCCTCAGGGCTATCATGCTTTTTGTGACACGGATGTTGTTGTTTTTGGCGCCGAGTTCAAGCTGTTTGGCCTGAATAAAGTATTCGATGTCCACCAGGGCGCCGGGGCTGAGTTTGACGTTGATGGTTTGAGGTTTGATCAGTTCTTCGACCTGGCGTTGCCGCAGATAGCGGATATTGTCGTAGTCCACGGGCTGGCCGCTGTAAACAAAAGCGTCCCGGCAATTCATTATCTGGTGGATGAAGTCGCTGTCTCCGGCCATGGGACGAAGCTTGGCGAGGGCCATACGCTCGAACTGCTGGGCCGGACCGGCAGGGGAATAATAATCCCGGAAGGCTCCCAGGGAACAGGCAAGCGAACCTTTGTTGCCGTAAGGGCGCAATTGAAGGTCGATCTGGAAGATACCTTCCTGACGGACTTTCAGGTGCTTGAGGAGAAAACGGACCAGTTTTTCGAAAAACGCGGCATTGTCGAGGGCATTTTGGCCGTCAGTCTGGCCCGGCCCCTCGTACACTGTCAGCAACTCGATATCCGAGGCAAAACCCATCTCACGCCCCCCGGCTTTGCCTGCGCAGAGGATCGCCCAGCGGCACGGCCATTCCCCGTTGCAGACAGGCAGCCCGTAGCGTTTGCTCAGATGAGCGAAACCAAGCTTCATGGTTTCACCCACCACCACGTCGGTGAGATCGCTCAACTCTTCCGAAAATCCGATGTCGCTGCAGCGATTAGTGATGTGACGCAGGTCGATGCGAAACATCTGACGATCCTTGAAGTCGTTAAGGACCTTGAATTTGCCATCGCTGTCATCGTTTTCGAAAGGCGCCAGTTCTTCCCTGAGCTTTTGTTCCAGCGCCTCCTTGCCCAGCCCGCCCTCCAGTTTCTCCGGATTGCTGAGAATGGGGAAAAGGTTTTCATGCTGCATACGCAGGAAGTCCTCCCAGAGAAACTGGCTGACCCCCATCATGGCGGTGATATTGTCCATGACCTCACGGGAATGGATGCTTCCCAGGTTGTCCGCCCAATCGTGTTGGGTAAGGACCTGATCCACCAGATCCCCGAATTGGCGCAGAGCCTGGCCGGGGTTGGCGGACATGGGGAGCATATAGGTGAACTGTTTGATGAGGGCGCAGGCGGCCCGCAGTTGGTGGATTTTCTCCGTATCGGTGATTTTTCTCCCCTGGGAATCGAGAATCCAGAAGGTATCCTGGACTTCCGCACCCTGAGTCAGGATGGTGCCGCTCTCGATGTTTATTTCGAGCATGGCGAGGGCGTTGGCAAAGGAAAAAAGAAATCCCGGTGTGTCCTTGGAGCGGATGCGAAGCATGGTTTTGTCGTCGGTAGCCTTGTTGTCAACCTCGATGGTGATGGGCAGGAGTTTTCCCTTGGGGGCCTGCCTTCTCTCCATGGTTTCACAGACCCTGTCGATGATGTCCTGGCGAACCTGGTTCAACTCTCCGGCGGCCAGAGTTTTTACCAGCCCGGCTAATTCCCCGGCAAAGCTTTCCCAGAATTTCCGGCTCTCCACATGCTCCCCCGAAACCTGAAAGGTATCGAGAATCTTGCGCATGGGAGGCGGAGGGGAGGATTCCTGCCAGATCTTTTTGCTGCTGCTGGTAAAGACGGGCTTTTCAGGTTCAGCAGGGGGCTGCACCACATGGGTGCTGAGGTCCCCCCTTAAAATGGTGATCCCGTGAGCTGCGAGGAGACCCGCGATGACCGACAGGAGACCACGTTGATCGATGGCTGCAACAGTCAGGGAACATTTTCCCGATTCCTGGAAGGCAATTGAAACCTGGACTTCGCCAGGTTTTGTGATCTGGTCCAGAAGACCAAGGGGGGGCGTGCCGTCGAAATGGGTTTCCTGGACCAGAAAATTTTGTTTATTGGGGGAAATGGAATCGTTCATTTAGGAGGAGATCCTGACTTTTGGCTTGGTGGTGAATTATTTGAACAACCTCATATCATGGGTCCAGAAGTTTGAAACCGGTCTCCTTTTCCAGCACTCTTTTACTCAAACTCCCTGTCAGTTCGAAAAGGATAATTTCAAGAATATGCCAGACCTTGACGCCGCTGCGGATACAACCGGTGACAGTGTTTGCATTGCGCCCACATGCCATATGCATGTGGAGTATGGGGCGGCCTTCCTCGTCGGGGAAGAGGGTGCCGGTTCCGGCGATTTCATGAACGCCGGTCAGAATATGCTCCATGGGGTTGAGTGGCCTGGCATCCTCGTTCTCAGGGCCGACAATCAACCTGCTGCCCGCATCGCCGCCGCCCACAGCTATCAGGGTGGCGGCCTCAATGCCTTGATCCTGGGCGAAACGTTCGATTTCCTCGTGAACGATTTCACCGTTTTCCAGGCGGATGACAAAGACTCGGCCGAGTTGTGCCTTTGAATATTTCATAGCAGGGAAATCTTTCCCGGGTGTCGAGAGTACCCAAAAATCAATTGTAACTGTCCACCCTTTATCAAATGACCTTGTCCTGTCGTTTTCAAGGGCCGCCTCAATCCATCCGGGCGTTGGCAGCGCTTTTCATAGGCGGCATGGGTTCAGGGCACTGAATAATTACCCACAACAAAAAAGGCGCCCAGCTTCAAAACATTTTCGGAAAAGTCCTGTTTGGCCCAGCCGTACCGCAAAGCGGAGAAAAAGAGTGCACGCATTAACGCCCATATTTCAATACTATGTATCCGGCTGAGGGAATTCAACCAAATTTTCCCGTCGGCGCTGAAGAGGCTTCTGAAAAAGCATCCCGATTAGAAGGCGAAAAATAAAAAGAAGAAAATTTAATAATAATTGTTTATATTTGAAATTAATTTTTTGTCGCGTTGAATAGTATTTTCTCCCATGCAAAAAGGCACAATTGGGGCGTTGCCTACTTTGCCACGTTGAAAAAGCCCTGTCCGGAGGAGTTGTCAGTGAATAGAGATGTCCTGGCCCGCGTTGCGCCCTTCGCTCTATTTATGGCGTTTATCGGTATTGAGGAAGCCGCCAGGTATGCCGTCGAAAATGGTTTGTTTTCCCTTAGTGACGAGGCTTTCCTTGTTCTGTATCCGATCAAGATCGTTTGCGTGGCGCTGGTCCTGCTCTTTTATTTTCGCGACTATGCCGAAATCCGGCTGAAAGACATCCGCAACCTTAAACACCTGCTGGCGAGTCTGCTGCTGGGAGGCCTGGTTTTTATCCTCTGGATCAACATGGACCGGTTTGCCTTCAATACGACACCGGGACAGGGTTTCAACCCCAATGTTTTCGAGGATGCCACCCTGCGCAACTTCATGATTGGAACGCGGCTGGCGGGGGCAGTGCTGCTGGTGCCGATCATGGAGGAACTCTTCTGGCGTTCTTTTCTGATCCGCTATGTTATTGAAACGGATTTTTCCAAAGTCCCCATCGGCCAGTTCACCTGGGCTTCGTGTGCTATCACTGTCGTACTTTTCGGTCTGGAACATAATCTTATTCTGGCCGGTATGATGGCGGGCCTGGCCTACAATCTGTTGCTTTACTACACGCGCAGTATTCTACATTGTACCCTTTCCCATGCGATCACCAACCTCCTTCTCGGTATTTATGTACTTCAAACCGGGCATTGGCATTTCTGGTAAAGTTGACCCGGCACGGAGGTGCTTTATATCTTTTCAGCTTCATTCCCGAAATGGGCTGGGAAAAATCCTTTTTCCAAAAAATTGTAAAATTCCGCCATTCCGGTTGCCCATGGCGGCAAAAGAAGAATATACTTTGCGGGATTTTGTTTTTTCCGCACGAGTACTTTTTTTGCGGATATTCTCATAGGCGTAAAAAAGCGAAGCAGCCATGGCCAAAAAGCGCTCCACTTCAAAAAAGAAAATCTTTTTTCTTTTTGTTCTGATTGGATTGGTGATAGGGACCGTCACCGTGGCCTATCTGGACAGCGTGGTGCGCGACCGTTTCGAAGGCAAGCGCTGGAAACTGCCGGCCCGGGTCTACGCCCGGCCTTTGGATATCTACCCTGGGCGAAAGCTGACCCCTTCGCAAATGATTGCTGAACTGGCCCTGCTCGGCTACCGGGAGACGCCCCAACCGCGGGAGCCCGGTTCTTTCCATTTGCGGCCCCGGGCTCTTGAACTTGTGACGCGGCCTTTCCGTTTCGGCGATGGTTTGGAGGAGTCGCGTTCTTTGAAAATTATGTTTGCCGACGGGCGGGTTCAAGCGTTGCAAAACAACTCCACGCAGAGTCCCCTGCAGCTTGTCCGCATTGAGCCGGCCCTTATAGGCGGCATCTATCCCGGCAAAAACGAGGACCGGGTTCTCGTCAAGCTGGATGAGGTTCCGCAGCATGTGATGGATGCCCTCATTGCCGTTGAGGATCGCCGTTTTTACTCCCATCACGGTCTCGACCCGCGGGGCATCGCCAGGGCGATTTTTGCCACCGCCAGCGGAAAAAGCGTGCAGGGGGGGAGCACTCTCACCCAGCAGCTGGTCAAAAATTTCTTCCTGACCCCGGAGCGCACAATCCGGCGCAAGCTGACCGAAATGGTTATGGCGCTCCTGGTCGAGCTTCATTACAGCAAGGATGAAATTCTCGAGACTTACATCAATGAAGTCTATCTGGGGCAGGATGGCAATCGCGCCATTCACGGTTTTGGCCTGGCCAGTTCCTACTACTTCGACAAGCCTTTGACTTACCTTGGTTTGTCAGAGACCGCCCTGCTGGTCGGGATGCTCAAAGGGCCATCCTATTACAGTCCGAGAAACAAACCCCAGCGAGCCCTCCAGCGCCGGAATCTTGTGCTTGATCTAATGGAGAAGGAAGGATTTATCACCGAGCAGCAGCTTGGCGCGGCAAAAAAATCGCCTTTGGGGGTTATCGACAGACCGCCGCGGGGGACCTCGCCCTATCCGGCCTTTTTGACTCTCGTCCACCGCCAACTGCAGCGCGACTATCGTGACGAGGATCTGCGCTCCGAAGGTCTGCAGGTTTTTACAACTCTAGATCCGCAGGTCCAACTGTCCGCTGAACACGCCCTCAGCAACCGCCTGGAACTTATTGAAAAATCCCGTAAGAAACCGGCGGGTTCCCTGCAAGGGGCAGTACTGGTGACCAGCGCTCAAAACGCCGAAGTGCAGGCCGTGGTTGGTGACCGCGATCCGCGCTACAAGGGATTTAATCGGGCGCTTGATGCCCGACGGCCCATCGGTTCCCTGATTAAGCCGGTGGTTTATCTCACGGCTTTGCAGGACAGAAAAAAATACACCTTGGCAACCAAGCTCGACGATAGCCCCTTTGTTTACCGCCAGGCGGGTGCCGAGGATTGGGAACCGGGAAATTATGATCACGAATTTCACGAGCAGGTCCTTTTGCGGGACGGCCTGATTCACTCCTACAATGTGTCGACGGCTCGTCTGGGCCTGGATGTGGGTGTGTCCAAGGTCATGGTTAATCTGCGCCGTCTGGGCGTGGAGCGGGCGCTGCCGGAATTTGCCGCCAGTTTGCTCGGCGCTAACGCACTCTCCCCCCAGGAGGTCACTCAGGTTTACCAGACCCTGGCGAGCGGCGGCTTTCGCACCCCGTTGCGGGCCATTCGTGAAGTTCTGACGGCCGATGGTGAGCCGCTGCAGCGTTATCCTCTCAACGTGGAGCAGGTTATTGACCCGGCTTCCCTCTATTTGTTGACCGTGGCCATGCAGGATGTGGTGCGCGAGGGGACGGCCAGCAGTTTGGAGCATTATCTTCCGGCTGGCCTTGATATCGCCGGGAAAACGGGGACAACGGATGACTTCCGCGACAGCTGGTTCGCCGGGATAAGCGGAGACCGCCTGGCCGTAGTCTGGATCGGGCGGGACGACAACGAGCCCACCGGTCTGACCGGCGCGAGCGGTGCGATGACTGTCTGGGGCAAAATGATGGCAAGCCTCAACCCCGAGCCCCTGATCCTGCCGGAGCCCGACGATATTCAGCGGGTCTATATCGATAAAGCTACCGGTCTGCGCAGCGCGCAGGGCTGTAGCGGGGCGATCGAGCTGCCCTTTATTTCAGGGACGGCGCCCGAAGAGGCTGTGCCCTGTGGCCGGGGTTCGGTTAAAAAGTCTTTTAGAAGCTGGTTTGAAAGGATTTTTGGGCAATGAAATGGATACCTTTTCTTACATTTTCTGCTGTGTTGCTGCTCCTGGCAAGTTGCGCCCCTTTGCAGCCGGTTGTGCAGGAGCCAACCCCTTCATCCGGCAACAGCGCCGTTATCGCGTTGCTCGGAACGGCCCACAACCAATCCTCATCAGGAGAATTCGAGGCTGCAGGTGCCTCCCTGGAGCGGGCCTTGCGCATTGAGCCGCGCAACCCCCATCTCTGGCAGGAGCTGGCCCGCATCCGCTTCAACCAGGGTCAGTACCGGGAGGCGGAAAATATGGCGGCGAAGTCGAATACACTGGCTGCCGGGGACCGCTATCTGCGGGCTGAAAACTGGCGCATTATCGGCCAGGCGCGCACCCGGCTGGCCGATTACCAGGGGGCCCAGGCAGCCTTTGAAAGAGCCGAAAAGGAAAAGTGAACAGAGGGCTTTGCTTTATCCGGCCCGGGGTTTCACCCTCTTCATTTCCCGGGCCGTATGAAACCACTTGGGGGCAGTGCTATCCGCAGGTTTGTTTTTGACGAAATGAGCGGCTGTTAACTTGCTGATGACAACTGTGAGAAGAGCCGGAGTTTTTGACTCCGGTTTTTTTTTGGATAATTCAACAAGGAACAAATGTCCCTGAAATTCATTATGGAAAGCGGTTGGAAAGGTCGGATATGGATCTCAGTTTTTAGCGGATAGGGATTGATTCAGAGGGGGAAAACGATTAAGATTCCTAGTTAATAATCCTTATCTTCTTGAAGTGGGGCTCAAAGAACTTTTTGCTCTTTTTTTTGGGTAAACAATTTGCGATGTCCCTTGGGTATTGCCGATTAGAAAAAATACAATTTGTCTACTGCATTGGCATATGTTAATTTTTAAATCGTGAATTTCAATCGACAGTATAGCGAGGGCTTTTGAAATTTTTTTTGGGTTCGTTTTTCGGCTTATTATTGTTTTGCCTGTCGAACATGACGATGGGCGGCCAGTTCGAGATGCAGGCCATTGTGTATCCTCCTTTGGTGTATGAGAAAGATGGCAAGTTGTGGGGCGTCGCGCCGGAAGTTGTCAAGGAGATCCAGAAACTGGTTGGTGATGACAGCAAGCTGAAAGCCATCCCGTGGCTGAGGGCTTACGAAAAAACCCAACAAGAGGAAATGCACACGATGTTTGCCATTGTTCGCATTCCAGAACGGGAAAAACTTTTTAAATGGGTCGGCCCGATCTTCAACGAAGGAGACTATTTCTTCAAACGTAAGGGGAATTCTCTTCAGGTCAACAGCCTGGAGGGCGCCACAAAAGTAAAAAGAATTGCCGTGCGTTCGGGCGGCTATACCCATCAGGCTCTTGCGGCCAGCGGCTTTAATAACCTGGATGTCGGCCCGTCTTATGAATCCAGCTACAAAAAGCTTTTCGCAGGGCGCGTCGACCTCGTGCTTATGGGGGAGCTGACCTATTACTACATGGTAAAACATGCCGGATTAGATCCTGCAGATTTCGAGCGCACCAATTGTAAATTCACTGACTCTGGTGCATGGCTCGCCTTTTCGCGCGATGTCCCTGATGAAATAATTGATAATTGGCAAAAGGCGCTTGACACACTCAAGGCCAATGGGGTCTATGACGGCATAATTGAACGTAATTTTAAACATTAACTGAAGCAGGAAGGTTCTTTCCCCATATTCAAAGGGAGCAAGGAAGCCGGAGCCAAAAGACTCCGGCTTGTTTTGTGTTTGGTTAACAATTAAACGATGTCACTGGGTTGGGATTTGGTCAGTACTTCCCTTATTTTGCTGGCAAGCTCATTTTTTGAAAAGGGTTTTTGCAGAAGGAAAACGTCTTTGTCCATAACCCCTCGGTTGAAAATTACATCTGATGTATAACCGGACATGAACAACACCTTGAGTCCAGATATAATGCCCTGAAGCCGAGTTGCCAGATCACGTCCGTTCAACTCCGGCATGATCACGTCGGTGATTAATAAATCGATTGGCTCCTGGTAATTTTGGGCCATGGCGATGGCGGCCAAGGGTGAATTCGCGGCTATCACCCGGTAGCCGAGTTTCTTGAGCATTCTTTCAGACAGCTTGAGAATGGCGGCATCGTCTTCCACCAGCAGCAGGGTTTCATTATTGCCAGGGGATGTCTCCAAGATATTTTTGGCAAAACTCTCTTCGGCCACTTCGGTAACCCGGGGCAAGTAGATTATAAAGGTGGAACCGTGCATAACTTTAACAATAAAAGTAATAGATTAAAGGAGGCGTCCCCCCTTTTGAGGGTTCGAGAATTTCCGAGTTAGCTTTCCGGGGAAGCTGGGAAATTCACTGATTATTCGCCGGGAAGAAGCTGGGCGCAGCTTAATCGTTAATAAATTTGGTGGTATTATGAACTGTTGAAGCTGGCCTGGAGGTCAAGGGTCGGTTAGAGCTAATGGGCCGTCTTTGATATTTTCACCTTTCCAAGGAAGAAAAGCTAAGCCGGAGGCAACCCCGGTTTTTTGTTTTGGTGCAATGCCAGGGTACAACCATTGCATGGTTTTTAATGATTTGCTGAGGGGGTTTGAAAAGGGAGACAGGTGCCCAGGTCGACGCATTTCCCAGCTTGGCTGGCTTGTCAAATGTGCCGGACTGATGCCATAATTAGCTGTGTTAGCCAGGAGGAAGCGTTGGAATTTAATGTCCAATACCGTGATGGTTTCTTTGAGGTTGAAATTTTAGGTGAAACTGAACCTGAAAAGTATAGGGATGTTTTTGAAACTTTGGTTGCGCATGGGAAGTGGCAACCGGGAACGTCATGTCTGGTGAATCAAACAGAACTCAACTCCAAGCATCTGACTACTGATGAAACGAGGGATATTGCGGAGTTCAGTGCTGAATATAGTGTCAAGCTCGGGAAGTCAAAGTGCGCGCTTCTTTTTTCTCGTGACCTGGAGTATGGTCTGGGCAGAATGTGGCAAACATTTGTGGAAAATGAATGGGAAGTATCAGTAATGGTATTTAAATCCAGAGATGAAGCCCTGGCATGGTTAACCGGATGATAGCTGCCAAGGGGTAGCGCGAAAAAGGGGCTAAATAAAATGAAATACCAAAAAATCAAAAAACTTCTAATTCTATCAGTGTTTGTTTTTTCATCTGTTACTGTAACCCCTTTCTTAACAAATGCCGAAGAAATTGCGACTGTCATTTATCCCAGATTTCAGTCGAACAAAGATACCAGGGATCTCGATGCTGTAGAGCTTCTGGAAACCGCCTTGCAGAAAACTTTAGAGCAATATGGTCCTTTTGTTTGTAAGCCATCCGAACTTTCCATGAAAGAGGAACGTTATCGGAATCAAGTTAAAGAAGGAAAATGGGTAAATGTGATTTGGTCTTCGGTCACAAAAGAACTTGAAGATGAGCTGATTCCCATAAGGATTCCTATCCGCAAGGGCCTTCTCGGATACCGGATTTTTTTAATAAACAAAAATAACAAAAACAAGTTTGCCGCTATCCAGAATATTGAAGAACTTAAACAGCTCAGTCTGATACAGGGCCGCGACTGGAACGACATAAAAATATTCCGGCAAATGGGATTTTATGTCATGCCCATATCAAGTTATGAGAATATGTTTAAGTTGATAAACAGCGGCCGTTATGATTATTTTTCCCGCGGCGCCTATGAAGCCCTTACCGAGTATGAGGCACGTCACGAAGAACTTCCGAACCTTTTTGTGGAAGAAAAGCTCCTCCTTTTTTATCCCTGGCCCAAGTATTTTTTTGTTTCCAGAAAGTTTCCCAAACTGGCCGAAAGAATTGAGGCCGGACTGAACATAATGATCCAGGATGGTTCATTTGATGAGATTTTCAAAAAATATCATCAGCATACAATTCAAAAAGCCAACCTGAAAAATCGCAAACTTTTTAAAATCAAAAACCCGCTGCTTCCCGAAACGGCCCCCGTCAGCCGCAAAGAGTTATGGTTTAATCCCTTTGATAGTTGATTTGGGCTCGCGCATAAAACGACCCTCAGAGTATTGACAGGCTTCTTTTAAATTACCTTTCCGAACACTTCACCCGACATCTTAATAACGTTGCAATCTTTTATCTGCCGGTGCTGTTTTTTGCCCGAAAAATGGCAAAGCCAGCTGTGAACTATGGGGCCAAAAGCTACCACAGACCTTGTTTTTCAATTAAATTTGCATTTAATTTAAATGTAAGGACGGACCCAGGCTGAATTTCTCGGACAGAACCCGGTTTGCCGCATATATGGATGTGCAGATGATGTCTTCAGGAGGGAAATAATGGACAGTACCGTTTTTGAAAACATGGACCTGCTTTTTTTCGGCTTGCTTCTTGGCGTCGGCTTGGTGCTGCTGGTCATTTCCCTGATTGTCAGGGCCAGGACCGGAGGCAAATACGAGATCCGGACGGTGGATCTCATCCTGGTCCTGATCCCGGTGGTCCTCTGGTTGTTCGGGACCGGCAAGATTACCAAATTCAATGTGGCCGGGGTGGAGATTGAACTTAAGGAAGCTATCCAAAAAGCTGCGGCAAAGCCCATCACCTATCAGGAATTGCAAAAGCCCGGAGCCCTGGTAAACGAGATTATGCAAAATATTGAAATGGCCCAGAAAACGGGAGTGGAAGGCATTCCGGACCTCATCAAGAAAAAGACCGAGGCCCTCGAGTTTATGTTGGGACTGGGGAATTACTGGGGGCCGGCTATTGAAAAATATTTTGAAACTCTAGGTGGGAAGGGGTTTCTCAAGTACGTTTTGATTTATGATCGCGACCACACCCTGTTCGGGATGTATGATTTCCCCCCTTTTCAGGCGAACCTCCAGGACCAGGGTGACAGGGGATATAAACAGTTTTCGGATAATCTGAACAGCGGCAATGTGTCAGCAAAAAATGCATTGAAAAAACTGCCGGGCTTCATCTCCGGTGAGGACGCCGTCAAGCTGGGAACCGATCAGTTGACCTGCCTGGAAGCCATGGATCGGCTGGATACCGGGTTCCTGCCGGTTGTGGATGAAAAAGGCAAATACGTTGGTCTGGTGGAGCGCAGCAAGATCACAACCAGTCTCGTTATCGGCGTGACCCGCGCCATTGAAGAGGCGGGGGGCGGGAAATGACGGTTGAAAGGCCGGGTAATTCTGCTAGCGGGTGATGCGCTCCAGAAACCTTTCCGCCGGCGGGAAAATTCTCTCCATGCGGCCGTTGGGCATGTTGTCCAAAGTCCGGACCACCGTTCGCATGCGCGGGTTGTTTTCGAAGACCTTGCGGTTGCGGTCGACGAAACGCCAGAAAAGCCCATCCATCACATCGCACCATGGCCCCTTTCTGAAATCGCTCATGCGCAGCAGGTAATTTGATGCGCAGATATAGGGCTTGGTGGCAAACAGACCTCCATCGCTGAAAATAGCCATACCATAGACATTAGGCCCCATGACCCATTCCGAGGAGTCGACAAACATTTCCATGAACCAGCGGTAGGCTTCCCGGGGATGGATTTCGCAGAGGACCATCAGGTTGCCGAGAATCATGAGACGTTCGGTGTGATGAGCCCAGCCGAGACGCCAGGTTTTGTGCAGCACATGGTCTAAGGGGGGAAGCCCGGTTTTCCCTTCCCGCCAGGCCTTTCCCAAGCAGCGATGATGATTGAAAAAATTGCTTTTTTCCTGATTCCTGCCGAAATGTTGATAAATTCCCCGCAAAAATTCGCGCCAGCCGACAATCTGGCGGACGAAACCTTCGATAGAGGAAAAGGGGACATCTTCCTGCGCCTGATAGGCCTCGATGGCCCGGTCTAAAACCTCTTTGGGGAGCAGCAGGCCAATGTTAAGGGAGGTTGAAAGCAGCGAGTGAAAAACGAAATCGTTGCAGCTGCTGATGGCGTCCTCGTAAGGGCCGAAGCCGGCCAGGCGTTTCGCGAGAAAGTCCTCTAGACGGGAGAGGGCCTCGTTTCTGGTCACGGGAAACCAGAAGCCGGAGGTTCGGCCTGGATTACTGGGGAAGTTGACTTCCACCAGGCGCATGACTTTGGAGGTTATGGCATCGGGCGGGCTCTCAGAAATGGTCGGGACGCCGATATCTGACGGAAGTTTCTTGCGGTTTTCGGGGTCGAAAGAGTAGTGGCCGCCGAGGGGACGGCCGTAATCGTTCATTAAAAGGTTGAGACGTTTCCTCTGCCGTTCATAGAAGCTTTTCATAAAAGGATTCTGAACGCTGCGAAGGTAGCTTCGGAACTCAGGCCTCGTTGTCAGGAACATGGGTGTGGGGTGGATCTGAAGTTCTATCCTTAAAGCGAAACACAGGTTCTGGAGACTGTGCTCCAGATCGCGGTTTTCAATTTCCCAGGCATGAAGGCGTTTGGTCTTCCTGCTGAGAAGAAAGGTTTTGAGTCTATCGAGATAGGAGCTGTCCGGGGGGCCCTCATTCAGTTCCTGGTAATGGACGACGTAGCCTTTGTGGCGGAGTTCCTCCCGGAAATGACGCATAGCGGAAAGCATGAGGACCAGACGTTTTTTATGATAGTGGAAACGGCGCAGCAATTCCCAGTCTTCGGCCATGAACACCTCGGCCGCTTTGGGTGCAGTCGCCTTTTCGACCGGGAAAAGTTGATTTCCCAAAATAAGATGAACTTCCGCCATGATGTCCTGATTTTCTCCCTTCTACCTGCGGAAAGGTCAATGGGGTTCCCATTTGCGTCGGATAGTCGAGTGCCCCAATGGGATCTGCTTTTTTTAAGGAGTGTAAAGTAACAAGGTTGGCCAGGCCGAATTATTCCTGAAAACTTTTGCTGCAACTGTCAATCACCCGCCATCTCAAGCCGGGCTGAAGAGCTTTTGTTTTTGCAGAAAGTAAGAAGCTATAACATAACATTTTCCCGAGGTTTAAAGCAAACCCCTAAAAATAAGTACTTAGCCCAATAAACAGGGCAATAGCAGAGATTCTTTGCTTCGCTCAGGAAGCGAAAGAAGTCAGCAGCTCCTTGAGGAAATCGTAGACGCCGAGGATGCTCGGCACATGGACCCGTTCTTGAGGGGAGTGAGGATTTTCAATGGTTGGACCAAGTGAAATCATATCGAGGTTCGGCAGCTTGCTACCCAGAATGCCGCATTCGAGACCGCCGTGGGTCAGGGTGACCTTGGCTTCCCGTTTGTGGATTTTTTTGAAGACCTCCTGGCAATGGGCCAGAAGAGGAGAGTCCATGCGCGGTTCCCAGCCCGGATAAAAACCGTTGCGGTGAAAGCGGGCACCGTGGCGGGCCGCCAGCACCCCGATATGAGAGGTCAGAGTCTGAAGCTCTGTCATTTTGCTGCTTCTTTGAAAACAGAGGATATGGACAGCCTCCTCGTCGGTATGCACGATGGCCAGGTTGTTGGAGGTTTCCACCGCGCCTTCAAGTTCGGTCGACCACTGATGTACGCCGTGAGGAAGGTTATCCAGAAGACGCAGGCAACGGCGGCTATCCGCAGCAGAAAAAGCTCTGGCAATGGAGGCCGGAAGGTCTCCGGGAGCCAGGGTTATGGAGAGGCCTTTTTCCGCATGGGCATATTCTTTTGCCACTTCGGCAGCTGCTGTGTCGACGATGCACCGGACTTTCTCCTCGCTGTCCGGTTGCAGGGCAAGGATTGCCACCGCGTCTCGCGGAATGACATTAGAGCGGGTTCCTCCATCCAGGGAAATCAGTTGAAGCGGCACCCTGCTGAAAAGGTTGCCAAGAATCCGGACTAAAATTTTATTGGCATTGCCGCGTTTCTCACCGATATTCATTCCCGAATGCCCACCGCGCAAACCGGAAACGTCAAGACGTTGGATGGTGTAAGATTCCGGGATATCTTCCCGGCTTACGGGCAGGTCTATGCGGCCGTTTTCTCCTCCGGCGCAGCCAATGGTAAAGGTTCCCTCCTGCTCGGAATCGATATTGATGAGGGTACGTCCTTGCAGCATTTTTGCGTCGAGGTTTTGAGCCCCGCTGAGGCCGGTCTCCTCTTCGACGGTAAAGAGCAGTTCCAGACCCGGGTGCCGAAAGAAGCGGTCCTCGGCCAGAGCTATGGCGATGGCCATGCCGATGCCGTTGTCGGCGCCCAAGGTGGTGCCGTTGGCCTGAAGCCAGTCGCCTTCAACAACGAGACGGATTGGGTCGGAAGAAAAATCGTGATTTGATTCGGGGTTTTTTTCGCACACCATGTCGAGGTGGGATTGGAGAATGACCGGCCCTGATGCTTCATAGCCCGGCGATTCCGGCACCCTGACGACGACGTTGCCGATGCTGTCCCTGACGGAATCAAAACCGCTCTTTTGCGCACGTGCCATAACCCAGGCAGCAATTTGCTTTTCCTTTCCCGAGGGGCGGGGAACGGCGCTGATGCGGGAGAAAATGTCCAGGACAGCGTTGCTGTTATCCGGCAGGTCGCGGCTGCTCATTTTCACTCCTTTTTTGGATGTCGGAAAAAGAACGATTTTTTTTGTAACTATTTTTTCAACCCGGCCATTCTAGTTCCAATGATATCATTTTAATTTGAATAATTCATTGGCTCTTTTGCCGTGAGCTGAAACCATTCCGGGATTTAGCCCGGCTTTGTGAAAAGGTATTGGGCACGTTTTCTGCGTATATTGCCGTCACAACGGGTTTGGATGTAAAAATCCTCTAACATCATATTGCATTTTCTGTTATGAATAAGGAGTTTCCGTATATTGTATATCAGTAAAAAAGGGCTATTGGAAGGAGTTTGAATAGCAGATTTCCGGCGGGGCCGACCGTTTGCCTGCCGGGTAATTCTTTAATTAATTTATTAGGCTGAACGTTTTTAACGTGGAGGTGACGGATGAGACGATGGCGAATATTGCTTGCTGCGGCAATTCTGGTCTTTGGTACTACGACGGCGCTTGCCGAGGAGGCCGGCGACAGCACTCAGCAGGGCACTCAGGGCGGTTTTCTGAAAGGTTTGACGGATGCTCTGGGGAGCGTGGCTCAGACGGGTCTGCAGGAGGCCATGGACCAATGGCTGGGAACCTATGAGGGGCGTATCGGCCAGGTTGATCTGGTTGAGCGGCGTGGTAATTCTCTGGTTCTGGACGTCACCTATGAGAAGATCAAGCGCCGGGACGGCGTTTCTGTCAATGGCCGGGTTCTGGAGGGAGGCTTCCCCCTGGATGGCTTTGAAACCACTCTGTCGCCCGTCAGCGGGAAACGAGGGAAGGTGCGCCTGACCATCCGCAAAAGCGGCAGCGGCGATGGCTGGGGTGTTTCCGGTGGTGAGATAGAGTCCGATCAGGTTGAACTTTTCCTGGTTCGCGAAGGTCACGAGGATCGGCCTTTCGGCAATCTGGGGTATGACCTGGTCAAGATTTGGAGCGACAGCGAGGAAGAGGAAACCCCAGAAGACTATGATTATGCGGAAGGCGATGGGGCCATCGAGCTGGCCGAGGGCGAAACTGCGGCAGGTTCCACTGGGCAGGTGGCGACCCGCCCCTTTGTTATTCCCGGGACCGTTCTCCGGCCAGTCCAGGTCGGGACCTCAAGTACGGCCCAGGCTGCCGCGACGGTTCAGCCGTCATCTGCCACGGCTGCCGGGACAAGTTCTTCCCCGGCCAGTTCGGCTCAACCTTTGACGACGGCGGCCATTCCCGGTTTGCAGGCGATCAAGGTTGGAAGTTACGATTTTTATGGCCAGGCGGCTAAGGCTGAATGGAGCGGCTCCAAGGGGGTGTTAAGCTTTCCGGGCAGCCCCAACGACGGGAAAGGCTTTGTCCGCTGTCTGGCCAATGGCCGGATAGCTCCCAACAATACCGCCAAATTCCTCCTCCAGACCCACCCGACCTGGGTGCAATCCGGGATAATCGTCGGCCGTTACCCTGCCATGACCCTGGACAGCAAGGTTCATTTTCGTGCTATCGCCGCTTTCCTCAAGGGAGCCAATGCTTCGGACGGAGCAACCTTCCGGGTACAGGTTGAGGAGAATGGCCGGAAACGGACGGTTGTGCGCAAAAGAGTCTCTCCGAACCAATACGTTGCCCTGGATGCCGACCTTTCGTCTTATGCCGGCAAAAAAGTCAGGATCATCCTGAGCGTCGCAGCCGGAAAAAGCAGCGCCCAGGATTGGGCGGTGTGGGTGAAGCCGCGCCTGGAAAAGGTTGGTCCCTGACTAGCCGGAATTGATGAGGAGAGATTTTATGCGTATCCTGGTGTTATCTGTTTCTCTTTGTATTGTTCTGAGTGCTGGAAGTGCTTTTGCCGCTGAGACAAATGTCCGGACGCTGAGGGCGCAACCGGCCATCAGGACAGTGGCGCCGGCAGGAAAGCAGGTTCTTCAATTCAAGCCCGTTACGGCGGTGAAAATCAATAGAGCGGTCATCACCCGGCTGCCCCAGCTGAGGCCGATTGGGGAAACCACCACTAAAGCCCAGGGCCCCGATCCGAAAGCAACCCTCGACCTCAACGATGTCATCGATGATGCCGGGTTGCTCGACGATCTTGGCGAAGCCGGCGGCTGGAACGCCAACCTGATCCTTCAGGATAAAGCGGCCGGGCATGTTTTCTACTATCTGCCGCGGGAGATTCTTCTCCTCCACGACGCTGATGGCTATAAGCTAAGTGTTCAGTACAACTACCAGAGTGAAAAGGGCAAGCCCTCGGTTTTGATCTCGGCGGATATGGGCGCACCCTTCCGCAGTGGGGACGTCATTCTTCTCAAGGCGGTGCTGCGTGAAGCGCTTGACTTGAAAAAGACCGATCCCCTCGAGCTCAAGGCCCTTCCCGGTCTCGGAGCGGAGGCTGATTTTCAGGCTTTGAGCGCCGGTTTCGCCATTCCGGCGGAGCAGATCAACATTACTCCTCCTGCCCATCTCAAGCAGCCATTCCGTCTCACCCTCTCCCTGACCCAGGACGGAGCGGAAGAAGTCCTTGCCCAGATGTCCCGTGAGGGTGTGATCGGGACCCTCAAGGTACCTGTCGGCGATCAGACCGTTCCGATTCCCATCCGCCTTCAATACAGCCAATTCAGCGGTGACCGGACTCAGGGGTTTGATGAGTGGGTTAAGGGGCGCCCTACCGGCAAACTGGGCAACCTGACCTCTTTTCCCGTGGAAATTGAGTCTATTAATGCCTATCGGCAGGTCGGCAATCGCCTCGAACGGGTGGCCAAAAACCTTAAAAAGACCAAGCCGCTTTCCCCTGGAGGCAAGCGCTCTTTCAATCTGCCGGCAGCTGACAAGCTTCTCGGCCAGGGTGTTCTGGTGGCCTGGCTGGGGACTTCTCTGAACAGCGACTGTACCTCCTGTCTTCAGTCCATCGACAGGGAAGTTCGCAAGGGGGTAGCCCTGGCACCGGCCAGTCCGGTGATTTTTGAGGCCATTCCGGGGGTGTTCTCCGAATTGGGAATCTACAAGATCCTGGTCAGAGTGAAGTCCCCCTATTTCGTTGCCGGCGGAGGCTCGGTCAAGGATCGGGAAATCGAGTTGACGGAAGAAGCCAACCGCAACGAGGAACTGCAGCTCTATGTTCCTGAAGGCAAGGGGGAAAATCCCCTGCTTTATCGCTTTCAGCTGCAGGCGGTCCTGGACTCGGGAGGAATGGCGGCTGAAACCGGGTGGCATGACGCCAACGGCCTGCGCCAGTTTATCGGCACTGCCCAGATGGAAACGATCCTCAACCCCGAGGAAGCAGCGGAGGGGCAGTGAGAGCGTTTATTATCCTCATTCTCCTGTGTTGGGTATCCCCGCTCTGGGCGGCGCCCAATTTAGGGGTTTATATCGATGTCGAGGGCGTCCGTGTCTATCAGGACCATGAGAAAGCCAATACCTGGTACCTGAGCCCCGCCACCCCGGTGGTGAGCGAAGACAAGGAGAAAGGGCCCGACTTCGGTCTGGAAATTTACCGCTACCTGGGGAGTAAGGGAACCGGCGATCAGAATCTTTTCCGCGTGCGTGGTATTTTCCAGGTCAATATCGAGCGTGAGACCAGGGCGAAGCTAAACTCTCTCATCCGCAAAAAACTCAAAAACCGAAAAATCACCAATCTCAAGTTGCGCAGCATGCCAGTCTCAGAAGCGCGTATCCGTCTTTTGTTCGGCGATCAGTCGCAAACCTGGAGCCAGGGAAGCCGCTGGGGCCAGCGCAGTCTCATGCTGCCCCTCGACATTCACATGGCGGAACTGCTCTGGGAGGCGGTCAGCGCCGGCCAGACCCAGGTCAGCCTGGTTGTCGAGGAGACCCTCGACGGGGTCCGCCAGGCGGACGAAGAATGGCAGGAGGATAAAACAGCAACGACCTGGACCCTGCCACTGCCCCTGGACATGGAAAAATGGCCTGCCAAGTTCCGGCGCACCGATATCGGCGGGCGCATGGTGCGCGGTTATACCGGTCTCGATATTTTCTGTTTCGACTTTGCCGAGAATCTCGATGAGACTCTTTATGCCAAAGTGGTCGAGGTGGCCATTCCCCTCCCCGGCCGGGACCTGGTCAAGGAGGTTACTTTCCGGGCCTCCGGCGACTGCCGCACCCGCATCGAGTTTGAATTGTCCAAGGATCTTGACCGGCCTTACCGTTTCCGGGTTACCCGGGTATTCAATGATGGCCGCAAGGAGACCGGACCCTGGCTGGAAAAAAGCGGCAACACCCTTTTGGATGTGACCGATTACCGGGAGGCGGAATCCGAGAGCGAAGAGGAGCCGGCTCCGGCGGAAGGTTGAAAACCGTTGTTTGAATGTTCTGTACCTCCGGTGAGTGCTTGACAGAACAGGATAATTTAATTTTTTGCATAGTTAAAAGGCCGCAGAAAAGGGAGGAAAAATGAAAAAGATGCTTTCAGGCTTGCGACGCATCGTCTGGAGCCTGGCAGTCCTGGGGCTGTTAGGCAGCGGGTTTGCCGAAGCCCAGGAGATCAACCTCGACAAGATGGTGAAATGTGGGGATCTCATCTGTTACCAGGCTTTGAAAGACGCCAACACCTTTTATTACCTTCCGGACAATCCTCGTCTGGCGACCAAAAACGGCCGCCCCCAGTTTTCCTTTCTTAAATACGCCCGCACCGAAAAGACCGGCAAGGCTGGCACCAATAAGGCTGAAGGTGGTGGAATCGTTCACTTTCTGGTAACCTACGGTGCTGATGAGAGCCAAGTCAAAGAGGCCGAAAAAGGTCTCCAGGAAAAATACCCTGACGCCTCCATCGACGGTCCCATTGTCTACCGCAAGGGCAGCTTTGCCCTCATCACCTCTTTTACAGAAGGGAACATCACCACAACCAGGACCGTGGCGGTCGGCAAGGCGCCCCTCATGGAGGGCCAGAAAGCAGCCGTGTCCATGGCCCTGACCCGAGAAGGGGCGGAGATCCTGTGGGAAAGTTTCCAAACTGACACGCCGGATATTTCTCTGGTGTTCGATATGCAGTTTGCCGGCGTGCGTGAACCTTTCGAGGCGACTCTTGAAGCGGATTGGGCCCGGGTGGCCAGCCATCACAACGTCAAGGCCGGTGTCAAGTATGCATGGTTCGGGGCGGATGTCGACATCCTTTTTCAGGAGCTGCGCCAGACCGGGGCCGTCAAGATTACGACCAAGGGTCAGAATGCGACCCTGGAAGGTATCCTTACCAGTGTCAACAACAAGCTGTTGGAGGCCATGTTTGTCCCTGCTTCCAACGATGAGTTGGCCAAGGCGGCGGCGGAGAAAGGCAGTTACGACAGTCTCAATCAGGCGGCCAAGATGCTCAAGGATTCGGCGGCCTCCCGAACCTCCACTTCCAGTTCGACAACCCGCCGTACCAGTTTTATGGAGACCGATCCCGGCTATGCCGGTATCGATTTCTGGGCTGCGATCATGCATTTTCTGGTTGCCGAGGCTCATGCCGAAGGGATCATCCCCGGTATCGGAGAGTCCGGGGTTGCGGTTTCGGATTCCGGCCAGAGCGAGGGTGGGGCCAGCCAGGCAACTTCCGGTGAGACTCAGGTTGAATCAGCCAGCGAGGCTTACAACCGGGCCCGCCGGCGTTACGAAGAGGCCCGCTCCGCGGGATTCCCGGCGGATGCAATCGAAGAGGCGTTGATCGCCTATGAAGACTACCAGGCTGATCACAACCCCACAGGCTCCCGTGCCAGCGAGATCAGCGGCCGTATCCGTATGTTGAGGGACCGTCTGGCAGCGAGTGGCGTCTCGAGCACGGCCTCTTCTCCCCTGGCCACCCAGTCCAGCACATCTTCCACCGTGCCTGCCGCCGCATCCTCGACGAGTACGACCTCGCAGCCGGTGGCGGCGACTTCAGCTTCTTCCCCCAGCCAGAGCAGTTCGACGGCGGCGACAAGTCCTGCCGCCTCCACGGCAAGCAGCCGCACCACGACGCCGCGGCGTACTACAACCTCACGCCCTGGTACCGCGGCAAGCAGCCGTTCCAATGGCAGCCCCGGGTTTTCACTGGTGGCTTCCTATAAGATGAAGAAGATCAAGCGCAGCGGCAAACTGGTCTACCAGATGAACCATTACCGCACCGAACTGCAGGCCTTTGCCATGGCCGAGAACATCGGCTCGCTTTATAAGCGCTATGGGAACGACCCCCAAATTTTCCGTGCCGTTACCATTGACGACCCGGTTTTCAAACAGCGCGAGGTTCTGGTGACCCTCGATGGTCAGGATGCGACCACCTTCACCCGCCATCTCAATTTTGTTACCGTCAAGCTCAAAAAACAGCATCAGTCGGGCGACGTGACCAGCGACGAAGTGGTTATCACCCCGGAAAAATTCAATGCCCAGGGCAACTCCTTCTCCCTCGGCTACGGCTACAAGGGGGACGACGATCGCAGCCGCTGGCTCGGTTACAAGTTCGAGACCCTCTGGTCCTTCCACGGCGGGGTGGAGATACGCACCCCCTGGCAGGAGACCGACACCCCCATGCTCGCTCTCCAGCCTCCCCATCGCTACCGCACTGTGACCATCGAAGGCAGCGGCAGGGCTCTCACCAAAGCTGGCGTCCGCCATGCCGTGGTGACCGTCACCAGCATGATCAACGACAAGCCGGTCAAGAACCAGGTGACCATCCGCAACCGGGGACCGGCACCTGCCCTGGTTCTTGATATTCCCGAGGACCCTGCTAATCCCGATGTCCAGGTCGCCATCACCTGGCACCTTTCCGGCGGCAAAAACCTCACCGCAGAGGAGTCTCTGGAAGGGAATATTGTTTACTGGGATGAACTTCCGAAAGGAGGTGCTTGATCATGCGCAAATGTCTGGTATTAATCGGTCTGCTTGTTGCCGGCCTGCTGGTGAGCGGGGGGATGAATCCGGCCCTGGCTCTGGTCAATTATGAATCGGGTCAACTGGAGGTCAACGGTGTGCTTCTTCTCCAGGATGCCAAGGATTCGAAGAGCTACTATTATCTTCCCACCGCGCCGCGGGTTTCGACCCGGAAAGATGGCGGGGCGGAAATGTCCGTGGTGAAATTTGTCGATCCTCAGGGGGAGACCAGCGGCGGCCTGCTTCACATGCTCATTACCTTCAGCCTTCCCCCGGACGAGCTGGCGGAACTCAAAGAAGCCCTCAAAAAGGAAAAATCCGGGGCCAAGCTTCTCGGCCCGGTGCCCCTTCATCAGGAGAGCGAAGGGAGCTTCAGCGTCATTTCCGGAACCCTTTCGGATAAAGGGTTCACCCGCAGTCTCATCTCCAGCGGACGAGCTCCGGTAACGCCGGGTTCCAAGGCGGCCGTGGCCGCGACTCTCACCCCCCACGGGGCGACGCTGCTCTGGGAGTCCCTCAGCAAGCCGACGTCGGATGTGTCGGTGGCCCTGCGCACCTATTACGAGGCGGTCCTGCCGAGTTTCGAGGCGAAAATCCAGGCGGATATCTCCACCGTCTACGAACACTATTCCAAGGTCCAGAACAAACAGGAGGATTACACCAAGCGCCAGATCCGGGACATCACTGACGAACTGGTACGCAACGGCGTGATCAACATCGATATCCTCGACCGTCTGCCGGACGAAGCGGCCAACAAGGCCATGCAGTCCCTGGTCGACCTCTGCGCCGGCAAGCTGACCGAGATCATATTCGATCAGAAGACCGGTTTTACCGCCATTCCCGAAAAGGAAAAAGCCGTGGAGAAGGGACAGCTCAAGGGGCGCCAGGAAAAGGGCTGGCTGGCCAAGCTTTTCACCGGCACCGGTAACCAGAAGTATTATACCGACAATCAGTACGTGATCAAAAAGCGCGAGGACATTCAGCGCGCGGTCTTCAACATCAACCTGACGCGGCGCGCCGTGGTCAAGGTCGCGGTCGATACAGCGGGCAACATCTCCGGTCTTTATGAGGAGTTCAAAAACAATCCCGACATGTTCCGGGTGGTCAATCTCGCCGATCCGGCTTTCCAGAAACGGGATGTCTATTTCCGCATCGACGGCGATTACAGCGATGTCTTCCAGAAAATGATGAATTTTTCCGGCGTGGCTATTCGCAAGGCCTATGCGGACCATGCCGACGCTACCGGCGAGTTGATTTTCACCCGCGAGGACATTCGCGAGGGGCGTCTCAGCAAATCCTGGCGTTACGCCCGCCTGGGCCAGAAGGATGCGAGCTGGCTCGATTACGATTACCGCACTACCTGGAGCATCAAGGGGAGCAGCACCGTCAGCGATCCCAAAGATGGAACCTCCTGGCGGCAGAGCAGCGATCCCATCGTCACTATCGCGCCGCCCCTGACCCGCCTTGATCTGGAGGTCGATGCCGACCGCTTCCTGTTCGAGGATGCCGGCATGCGCAGCGCCATGCTTGAAGTAAGCTTCAAAATTTTCGGCAAGGAGAAGAAACAGCGTCTGGCTGTGATGCGCTCCACCGATGCCGAGTCGGTATCCAGTTCGGTAGTGTTTCACGACCCCCGTTCCCAGGTGAAATACCGGGTCAACTGGTACCCCGCCAACGGCCAGGCCATCAAGGGCGATTGGCAGCTTTTGGAAGATACCTACCTGGTGCTGACACCGCCACGCTGAACCAGGCTAAAGCTGTAAGGCAATGAGATGAAAAAATCGGTTAATAAAGGAAGGATGAGAAAAATGAGACATTTTCTGGCAACAGGATTGATGGTCCTGACGGCGGTGGTTTTGTCCTCGCCCGGATGGGCAAAAAGCGGAAACAAAGCTCAGCTTCAGTATCAGCGTCAGCTCAAACCGCTGCAGTTGCAGTCGACCCTGACCGTCCCTTCGACCAGCGCAGTCAAGGAAGTCGGCGGCATCCAGTATGGCCGTCACGTTGACATCAAGCTAAAGGACGGGACCACGGTACGCTGTTTCCCGACGGCGACCAACGATCCTGCCAAAACCAGCAGCAACTATTATTATCTGCCGGCCAATCCACATATCTCACTGCATCCGGACGGCCTGCCCCGATTTTCCATGATCCGCTTTGTCACCGACAAGAGCAAGGCCGACGGCGGGGCTGAAGGGGCGGTCCTTCATTTCATGGTGGAGTACGGGCTGACTCAGGCGCAGGTCAAAGAACTTGCCAAAGCCCTTAAGAAGGAGGTTAAGGGGGCCAAGCTCATGGGCGCGGTGCCTTTGGAAGTGGGTGCCGAGGGCAACAGCTTCAACGTGGTCTCCGCCATTCTCGGAGACAAGGGTTTTACCTCGACTCTGATCACCAGCGGCAAGGCCCCGGTCATGGAAGGGCAGCAGGTTGCGGTGGCAGCGCGTCTCGACGCCTACGGGGCGACCCTGCTGGCCAAGAGCTTCGAGCAGCCGACCACCCAGGTGTCGGTTGTCTTCGATCTCAAATACGTGGTCAAATTGCCCGCCTATGACGTCAAGGTGATTATCGATTACGACAAGTACAACGAAATTGAAAGCGAGTACACCCACAACCGGGAGAAGAAAACCACCAGCAAGCGTTACTGGAATCCCAAATGGTATAATCCGCTGCACATCAGCACCAAAAAAACCACCGTGCTTACCGAAGAGGAGCAGAGCCGTACCCTCGATTTCCTCCAGGAAAGCGGCGTGGTGACATTCGATTATGTTCAGCACGTGCCGGATGCCGACAAAGAGAT
>JAFGRU010000107.1 GCA_016934985.1 Deltaproteobacteria bacterium | reverse complement strand
CCGATGCTACTTCCGGCCTGTATTTTTTAAAAAAACAATTTGAAATCAACTTGTTCCACCGTTTATGGCGGTGCGAAAGTTGAGTTAATAATAATAAAAAACAACTCTGAAGGGCAAATAAAAACTCCCCAAAAACCTGTCGTTCTTGGGGGATTATAACAAAAGATTGGCCTGAGGGCGGAACAACCCGGTTCAGTGTTCAAGACCCAGGAATTGAAGTGTCGATTCCATACTGCGATTGACGACCTGCTCCCATTCCACACCCGCCTCCCGGACAACTTGGAGGGCAGCGTCGAGTTCACCAACGGTCTGGGCGATGTGGGCATCGCTGTTGATCATCACCGGCACATCATAACGGGAACAAAGCGCGGCAATTTCCCGGCAGTTTTCCACACTCCCCTTACGGCTGGAAACAAAGGAGGCATTGTTGATCTCGATGGCGGTTCCGGTTTTTGCAGCTTCTTTCAAAACCGCAATGTGGTCGATGGGGAACTTGGGGTTGCCCGGATGAGTGATGCCCCGAACCAGCGGATTTCTCATCACTGTTATCAAGGCCTGTGTGTTCTCATCCACGTCGGTCCCGGCATAACCGCAGTAGTCATGAAATCCGGCGAGAGCGAAATCAAGCTGCTTGAGAATCGTATCGGAAAGATCGACCCCGCCCTTGCCGATGATATTGGCCTCAACCCCCCTTAAAACCCTGACCCCATGCAGTGTCTCTGGAATAAAACCCAGGCAGACGAAGAAAAAACGCTGCGGTGCGCCGGGCAGAGCAGGACCATGATCGGCAAGCCCAATCAGCTCAAGACCCTTGTTACTGGCTTCAAGGGCAATCTCATTGACGGTACTGAAAGCATGACCGGAAGAAATCGTGTGAATATGAAGGTCGGTTGTCAAACGCTCGAAAGGTTTCATTTGATCGTCATCAGGTTTTCTGCAAATCAATTCAGGGTCTGTTAACCGAATGTAGCATACTCCCGCAAGAAGGAAAGAGGAAAAACTGCTTGGGCTTTCGGAAGCTGTTGCCTGGCAGGCCTGAAAGGTCCGTGCCAAATCAGCCTTTTTACTTGACTTATTTCGGTGTTTTGCTAGTTTAAATCTCTTATTATCACCAGCATCCATGGGCTAAGAGCGGGGGAAGAGGCTGAGTGCTTGGCCTCAATAAGTGTTCCAAAAATCTGAGGCGCACCTTTCGGTTCGTCGGTTATTTTTGGGAGGCTTAGGCAGATCAATGATTTGTGCTATTGCCCCACAATAACTCAAGGATACAGGTATAAGACTCTCAACTTCGGCCGGAGGCCCGGAAATGGATTACAAAGAAACCCTGAATCTCCCTGCTACCGATTTTCCCATGCGTGGCAACCTTCCCAAACGGGAACCTGAAATGCTGGAAAATTGGCAGCGCATGGAACTCTACCAAAAAATGGAACAAGCGGACTCCGACCAGCCGCGCTTTATCCTTCATGATGGCCCGCCTTATGCCAATGGCCATACCCATATCGGCCACGCCCTGAACAAGATTCTTAAAGACATCATCATCAAAAGTAAACGTATGGAGGGCTACTACTCCCCCTATGTACCGGGATGGGACTGCCATGGCCTCCCCATCGAGTTGATGGTCGACAAGAAACTCGGTTCGAAAAAAAAGGATTACGACAAAGGCGACATCCGTCGTGAATGCCGCGCCTATGCGGAAGAATGGCTTAAAATTCAGAGCGACGAGTTCCAAAGGCTCGGCGTTTTTGGAGAATGGGAACGCCCCTACCTGACCATGAATCCCCACTATGAGGCAACCATTGCCCGCGAGCTGGCCCGCTTTGCCGAGCGGGGAGCCCTTTACAAAGGGAAAAAGCCGGTTCACTGGTGTTGTTCCTGCGTCACGGCTCTGGCCGAGGCCGAGGTCGAATACGCCGATCACACCTCGCCGTCAATCCATGTCAGGTTCCCCTTTGCCGACGAACTGCCTGCCGAACTCGAAAACCTGCGCGGCAAAAACCTCTCTTTCCTGATCTGGACCACTACTCCCTGGACCATTCCTGCCAACCTCGCGGTCTGCCTCAATCCCGACCTCCCCTATGTTGCGGTGGGTGTGGCCGACGACGTCTTCGTCATTGCCGAGGGTCTGCTGGCAGAGGTTGCCAAGAATCTGGGCTGGAGCAACCCTGAGGTCCTGGCCCGTTTCGAAGCAGGGATTTTTGAACGCAAAAACTGTCGCCACCCGTTCCATGACCGCCCCTCTCTCATCATCCTCGGCCGCCATGTCACCCTGGAGGCTGGAACCGGCTGCGTCCATACGGCTCCAGGCCACGGACATGACGACTATGTGGTGGGCCTCCAATACGGCCTGGATATCTATAATCCGGTAGACGACTACGGCCGCTACCGGGAAAACCTGGAATTTTTCGGCGGCATGAAGCTTACTGACGCCAACGAGGCCGTAAACAAAAAACTGGCTGAAGTCGACGCCCTTATCAACGAATCCAAGGTTTCCCATAGCTACCCCCACTGCTGGCGCTGCAAAAAACCGGTCGTTTTCCGGGCAACGGAACAGTGGTTCATCTCCATGGAGACCAATGACCTGCGCGGCAAATCCCTGGAACATATTAACGAAGTCAAATGGGTACCCCACTGGGGTCGTGAAAGAATTTACGGCATGATTGAGAACCGCCCCGACTGGTGCGTCAGCCGCCAGCGCAACTGGGGTGTCCCGATCACGGTCTTTTACTGCGCCAAATGCGGGGAATCACTCTGCGATGGCCGCATCATGCACCATGTCGCCAACCTTTTTGAAAATCAAGGCTGTGATATCTGGTTCGACAAAGATGCTTCTGAACTGATCCCGCAAGGAACCGTCTGCCCCGCCTGCGGTGCCGGGGATTTCACCAAGGAAACCGATATTCTTGACGTCTGGTTCGATTCCGGCGTCTCATACGCTGCGGTTTTGGAAAATCGCGATTACCTCGGCACTCCTGCAGACCTTTACCTGGAAGGAAGCGACCAGCACCGTGGCTGGTTCCACTCCAGCCTGCTGGCCAGTGTCGGCACTCGCGACACGGCCCCTTACAGGGCAGTTCTCACCCACGGTTTCGTCGTTGACGGGCATGGCAAAAAGATGTCCAAATCCACCGGCAACATCGTCAAACCCGAGGAAGTGATCAACAAGTTCGGCGCTGAAATTCTCAGACTCTGGGCCGCAGCTCAGGATTACCGCGACGACATCCGCATCAGCCAGGAGATTCTCCAGCGTCTCACTGACGCCTACAGACGTATTCGCAATACGGCGCGCTTTATGCTCGGCAATCTCAACAGTTTCAATCCCGAACGGGATGTGATTTCCTATTCGGAAATGATGGAAATCGATCGCTGGGCCCTGTCACGCCTGCAAGGATTGGTCAAAAAGATCAAAAAATCCTACGACGATTACGAATTTCACGTCCTCTATCACGCGGTCCACAACTTCTGCATCGTCGACATGAGCGCTTTCTACCTGGATGTCCTCAAAGACCGTTTATACATCTACGCACCTGACAGCTTCGAACGCCGCAGCGGCCAAACCGCCATGTATATCATCCTCGACGCACTGACCCGTCTCATGGCGCCGGTTCTCTCCTTTACCGCCGACGAAATCTGGCAAAACCTGCCCGGCAAGCGTGAAGAGAGCGTTCACCTTGCAGCTTTTCCCAAAACCGACATGTCCTTTGCCGACTCGGGTCTGGAGGAAAAGTATGAGCAACTCCTGACCGTCCGCTCCGAAGTATCCAAGGCCTTGGAACTGGCCCGCAATGAAAAGCTGATCGGCCATTCTCTCGACGCCAAGATTCAACTGCAGGCACCTCAAGGCAAGTGGAGAGACCTCATCAAGGCCTACCTGGAAGATCTGCCTGCCCTGTGCATTGTTTCTCAGGTTGAAATCGTCGACAACCTGGACCAGGGCATTGCCGGAGAGGCCATCCCCGAACTGCGCATCGGCATTGTCAAGGCGGCAGGGGAAAAATGCGAAAGATGCTGGAACTATTCCGTCTCGGTCGGCCAGTCCAAAGAACATCCAAGCATCTGTCGCCGCTGCGCAAACGTTCTGGTGAAACTCGGCTGATCATTGGCCAACAAGGTGAGAGGAAACAACGTGTCTCCCAGATATCGCCTTCTGATCGTCATCACGGCCGTAATCGTCGCCCTGGATCAGTTGACCAAGGTCTATATTGAAAAAAGCTTTGCCCTGCATGAAACTTTCAGGGTCATCCCTAATTTTTTTAACATAACCTCGGTCCGCAATCAGGGAGCGGCATTTGGTTTTCTCGCCGACAGCAGTATCCGCGAACCCTTTTTCATTACAATTTCCACTGTCGCCGGTCTCGCCATTCTCTGGTACATCCACCATCTTCCTGAAGACCAAAAGGGCTTTATTTTCCCCCTGACCCTTATCTTTGCCGGTGCCATGGGCAATCTTATCGATCGCATCCGGCTGGGCGAGGTCATAGATTTTATCGACGTCCACTGGTATGGCCATCACTGGCCCGCTTTTAATGTTGCCGACTCTGCCATCTCCTTGGGGGTCGGTTTGCTCCTCTTTTTCATGTGGCAACATGAAAAAGAAAAACTTAGCCGTTGAAAAGCAAAAAAATTTGGCGGCATCGGTCCCTATTAACAAAGGCCATCCTTAACGGATGGCCTTTTTCATTCAAGCGCCCTGAGTGTAAAGGAAGCTTAAGAAAACTTTACAAAAACAGACGCAGACTTTACAGCACTTTTTCAAAAGATTTTATATACTCTCATCAACAACACGTAAAAAACGTTCTTTTAAAAAAACACTGTTCCTTCCCTGAGAAAAGTTTCTACCCTTGCCACCGGTTCACAACGGGAGTATCGGCGGCAAGCATCACTCCCAAGCCTTTTAATATCGCCCCTTTACCTCCCTCCTGGTGAAGGGGTATTTTTTTGTCTAAAGAGACCCGCAACCACCGACGAAGCTACCGGTGCACCTTGGATTTCTGAACCACCTGTTCCGGCCAAGCAGTTACACTCTATTCCTGCCCTCAACCCAATGGTTCAGGTCCAGACAAAAAAAAGCGGGCTTCACAGCCCGCTTCCGTTTCTTATTGCTAAGTTATGAATTAGTCTTCCTTCAAATCATGCTCGAGCCTTTGAGCCAAATTCTCATAATTGGCTCTTTCCTCAGGACTCAGGTCGCTCCATTTTCTGTATTCGGAACCATCTTCCTGCTCTGCGAGGACATGGGAACCTGGTACGATTTCAAATGCACTGCCTTCACCTTCTACTAGCATCCTTGGTCTCCTTTCAGCTTTTTATATCCAGCCTTAATGATCATAATCTACTGGTTTTAAAACTTAATTCTTACCAGGCAATATAATCAACCTTGTTTCCATTTTCAAGAGGGAAAAACACTTCCTTGCCTTCCAAAAGTGGCGGCCGGTAGCAAACAGGGCTTTTGTGGTTTACAATATTATTACCAACGGCCTGCCGTCTAAATTGAAAAATTATTTTGACCCAAAGGAGTGTACCATGAAACACCTAAAATTATTCATGATCTGCCTTCTGACTTTTGCCGCACCCTCGTTTGCAGAAGTTTCCACCTGGAAATTCGACACTGATCACAGCAGTGCTCAATTCAAGGTTCAGCATATGGTTATCACCAGTGTCCGGGGAGAATTTTCCGATGTGAAGGGGACAGTCCTGATGGATGACCAGGACCTCACCCGCTCATCGGTAGAAGCCGTAATTGCCGCGGACAGTATCAGCACAAACAACACCAAACGGGATAACCACCTGAAAAGCGCTGATTTCTTTGAGGTCGAAAAGTTTCCGACTCTGACCTTCAAATCAAAAAAAGTGACCAAAGAAGGAGAAAAAAGCTTCAAAGTGCTTGGAGATCTGACCATGCACGGCATAACCAAAGAAGTTGAGCTCAGCGTTAACGGTCCGACTCAAACCATCAAGGACCCGTGGGGCAATCTGCGCATGGGCGCTCAGGCTACGACCATGGTTGACCGCCGCGATTTCGGCCTGACCTGGAACAAGTTTCTGGAAACCGGTGGGCTGGTAGTCGGCAATGAGGTGGAGATCACCATCGATGTCGAACTGATCCGACAGAAGAACTGATAGTTTTTAAGGATTTCAATGCTGCAGAGGGGCAGGCGGGTGTGCGTCTGCCCCTCTGTTTTTTGCCTGACATCAAACATCTGCCAGAGGAAATATAATGAATAGCCAACCCGTTTATGACCTTAGAACCCGTCGAAAACGCCTGCGCAATGCCCTCTGGGGACTTTTTGCCGGCGATGCCCTGGCCATGCCCGCCCATTGGATATACACCCGGACCACCCTGCCTGAGGTCTTTCCGGGCGGAGTCCGCACCTATCTCGACCCGCCGGACCCACACCCGGAAAGCTTCATGTTCAAAATGGCCTATGACCCCGACCTGGAAAACGCCGCACGTCTGGGGCGTTCTATCGACATCCTCCATCGCCACGCCCGCTTTCTCGAAAGCAACTATGAACCGCCGGGACTGCCACCGACCGAGCGGGATTACAGAAACGGCCGTTTCTATCCAGACCCGAAAATTCGCTATCATTATCACCACGGCCTGAAAAAAGGGGAAAACACCCTCAACGCTCACCTCGTGCGGGTCTTGATGCGCTCGGTTGTGAAAAATGGCCGCTATGATCCGGACGACTTTCTCGAGAATTTTATCGACCACATGACCACGCCGGGTAATAATGCCGATCCCTATACCGAGGTCGCTTTGCGTGCCTGGTTTGAAAACTATTCCCGTGGCCTTCCTCCCGAGGCTTGCGCCGCCTCCCAGCGCCATATCTGGTCCATCGGTTCACACGGCGGCATCATCCGGCCTATGGTCCTCTCGGCCCTGGCCGGCAACGCCTATCAAGGCCTTGGTTTTGCCCTCGAACACCAACAACTGACCCATCGTTCGGAAAACGTCGCTGCGGCCCTCGGCATTCTCGTGCCCCTCTTTCACACCCTGCTCAACGGTGCCGATCCCGAAGGCGCCCTTTCCTGCCATGCAGGCCAAATGCACCTGCCCTCCACAGTGGGGAAGGAACTCAACCGCACCTACCGCGAATACAACGGCCCCAAAAATATTCCCGGCCCGGAAATGTGGCGCATCCACACGACCTTGCAGGAAGAGCCTTTTGACCTTGGGCGCCTGTTGAAGGAGAAGAAAGATGTAGAAATCATTATCGAGCTGCTGGCCACCTCCTGCTATCCGGAGCATGGTGTGCCGCTGCTTCTCGTCTTTGCCGGCCGTTTCCCCGGCCAGGCGGAAGAAGCTCTCTTGGCGAATGTCAACGCCGGTGGAGACAACGTGCATCGCGGCATGATCCTCGGGCTGCTGGTCGGCTCCATAGGAGACGGAATCCCTGAACATTTATGCCGGGGACTTGCGGACTATGAACAGCTCAGTGAGGAAATTGACGCTTTTGCCGAACTGGCCTTGGACGGACAAGCTCTTTAAACCGGTGGTGACTTGTCACAGAGTGTGACAAGTCTCGATCCACTGGCGAAAATCCAAGAATTTATTCAGTAAAATAGGCTAATTGGCTTGAATATTTCATGACGGTTGGGAAACCCTAATGCGAGGCTGTCATGGAATTGATGATCCCCTTGGATAGCATCAAAGGTAAAATCCTCTTGGTGCGTGGCCAAAAGGTCCTGCTTGATCGCGACCTTGCGTCACTTTACGAGGTTGAAACCCGTGCCCTGAACCAGGCCGTACGCCGCAACCGGGAGCGCTTTCCCTCCGATTTCATGCTCGAACTCAGCCGCGACGAAATCCGCCACTTATCACAAATTGTGACAAGTCCGGGGCTGAAAAACGCCCCCAATGTGTTCGCTTTCACCGAGCAGGGGGTGGCCATGCTTGCCGGGGTTCTGCGCAGCGAGCGCGCAATTCAGGTCAATATTGCTATCATGCGGACCTTCGTCAAGATGCGGGGAATGGTTCTCTCCAACCAGAAACTGGCGAAAAGACTCGACGACCTGGAGCGCCGTTATGACCGCCAGTTCGAAGTGGTTCTCGATACCATCAAAGAACTCATGGAGCCGCCCCATAAAGAGATTCGCCAAATCGGCTTCGCTGCCGGAAGCGAGGATTGAAGCGACAATTCTCTCTCAGCCGAGGCCCTTCCTGATCTTTTTCCACAACCCGCTGCCGATGGCTTTGTCCACGGCAGCGAGAATTTTCCGAACCACGTCAAGAACATCTTCCTCACCGGCCCAGTGACGGCGTACAACAGCGGGGCTGGTACGATTGAGAATGCCGTTGAGGGCAAAAGCCGCAAAGGCGATATCGTCGAGATAGCCGATGGGGCCTAAAAGAACTTCAGGCAACAGGTCCACGGGGGAAAAGAAATAGATGATCACCACCCCCAGCCAAGCCTTATCCTTTAGAGCGACATCTCTGTCCCGGACCATGCCGCAAAGGAGATGCAGCAGGTCCGGAGCCAAAAGGAGGTATTGGCCCCAGCGGTCGCCCCGGCCCTTTTTGGCATCCAGCCATAGCATGATCTTTTTTCGCAACCTGATGTAAAAATCATCTTTTTTTTGAGCCACTGTTCTCACTCTCCCAAAGTTTCAGACATACCCCTGAATCCCCCCCTGCCAGCAAATCACCCTTGAAAGAGCCAATAAAAAGGGTTTGTGCGGCCCGGTAACCATCTAAATGGATGTCCCCAAGGCACAAACTATCAGCGTTGCCATACAATTTCCATAACTTATCACAAAATGTGATAGGCTATTCGAGCTGCGTGCTATAAGGATATCATCCGGGGCAGCCCAGCCGCGCCTGTTCTTACCCAATAGCAGCAGAAAAACATATTCGTTTTATTTGCATAATGAAAAGGTTACGCAATACATTCCATTCGCTGACAAGGAGAAAACCATGAAGAATCTCATTTTCACCGCTCTGGCCGTGGAGGCCTCACCCACCGATCTCGATGACGGCCTTTATACCAAAATGGAAACATCCAAAGGGGTCATCCTGCTGCGCCTGGAGTTTGAAAAAACTCCCATGACCGTAACCAATTTTGTTGGCCTGGCGGAAGGTACCATTGATTGCAACAAGGAGAAAGGGGTCCCTTTTTACGACGGCATTGTTTTTCACCGCGTCATCAAAGATTTCATGATCCAGGGCGGAGACCCCACCGGCACCGGCAGTGGCGGTCCCGGCTATAAATTTGCGGACGAGTTCGACCCTTCATTGAAACATAGCAAGCCGGGTATCCTGTCCATGGCCAATGCCGGGCCAGGCACCAACGGCAGCCAATTTTTCATCACCCATGTGGCGACTCCGTGGCTGGATGGAAAGCACACCGTGTTCGGTCACGTTGTCAAGGGTCAGGATGTCGTCGACGCCATACGTCAAGGCGATAAAATTGAAACCCTCACCATCATCAGGGTCGGGGGAAAAGCCCAGGCCTTCAAAGCGGACCAGAAGACATTCGAGGCCCTGCTGGGTTAGGCAGGTTAAATTATTCCTTGCCCATAACCCTTGCCAGTTTTCCTCTTTTATGATAGAAACCCCTCTGTTATAATTTGAGCGTCGGGATGTAGCGCAGTCTGGTAGCGCACTTGCTTCGGGAGCAAGGGGCCGCTGGTTCAAATCCAGTCATCCCGACCATTTT
>JAFGRU010000106.1 GCA_016934985.1 Deltaproteobacteria bacterium | reverse complement strand
CCGATGCTACTTCCGGCCTGTATTTTTTAAAAAAACAATTTGAAATCAACTTGTTCCACCGTTTATGGCGGTGCGAAAGTTGAGTTTCTAATTAGAATGTGGCCTTGGTCATTGCTGATGCAATCTGGGCGACCCGCTCGGAACAACCGCCCTGGCCAAGTTTTTCTTTAACATCGTCGATTGCTTCCCGAATTTTTTGATTATATTCCCGGTCATCCAATATTCGAAGGATCTCAGATGAAATGTTTGCTGGATTCGCCATTTCCTGGATAAATTCCCGAGCCACCCTTTTCCCGGCAACAATATTTGCCAAACCGATAAATGGCACCCTGATCAAAAGGCGACCCAGCCAATAGGTCAGAGGGGAAAGTTTGTAAATAATCGCCATTGGGGTCCCTGCAAGGGCAACCTGCAGCGTTACCGTCCCTGAAACACAGATAACCGCGTCGCAAGCCTTAGCCACCTCGTAAATGTTCTCTCCCTTTACAAACTCGATAGGCAGACTTTTACTCCATCCATAGGCCGAAAAATCCACTTCCTCAAGAGAGGGGGCAACAGGAAAGAGAAACCGGCTATCAGGCTTTTTATCGAGTATTTTTTGGGCAGTTTCCATGATAGTGGCCAGCATATAGCGAAGCTCACTGCGCCGGCTGCCGGGGAAAAGCCCAATGACCGGGACATCAGCCTCAATGTTATGATCGGCGCGAAATTCGTTCCTGTTACGACGGATTTCGAAATCGTCAACCAGGGGATTTCCAACATATTCAGCATCAAGCCCGTAGGGTTTATAAAGCTCAGCTTCAAAAGGCAGGATCACAGCGAGTTTGTCAACAATCCGGGAAATTTTTCGAATTCGTCCACGCCGCCAGGCCCAAACCTGGGGGCTGACGAAATGAAGAACGGGAATGCCGGCTTTTTTGGCCACTTTGTCAAGACGTAAATTGAATTCGGGAAAGTCGACTGTGATTAGCAGGTCAGGGGGCTGATCCCCTTGCAGAATTGATTTTAGTCGTCTGAAAGCTTTCCGTATAACAGGGAGGTGACGAAGGACCTCAACAAACCCGACGACAGAAAGTTCGCTGCTGGGTAGAATAATATCGCAGCCTGCAGCAGCCATCCGTTTGCCGCCAACACCATAATATTTCAGGTCGGGATCAATGCGATGGCTGGCAGCGATTAGATTGGCACCATGAAGATCACCGGAATCCTCACCGGCCACGATTAGGACCTTACGTTTTTCCGACTGCTTTTTTGTCATGATATATAAAAGACCTGCACGGAGACTTTTGTAAATCTTTCCACTCAGTCGGTTCAAAATGAAGGGAAGAAAAAATATTTACAATTTTCTCACTCAGCGGGCAATACCTCTCTCGCTGTTTTCGAAAAAATCAAGAATTATTTTGAGCTCAGGCGTAATTTGAATTTCATTTTTGACAGTTTCCAAAGCTTCTTTGAGGGTTAAACCTGACCGAAATAGAATTTTATATGCCTTCTTCAGGTTCCGAATTACTTCCTCCGAAAATCCACGGCGTTGAAGACCAATTGTATTAATACCGGCAGGTTTGGCACGCTCACCCTGAGCAATGGTATAGGGACAAATATCCTTTCCAATCAGGGTTCCCCCGCTAATCATGCAATGGACACCAATGCGGCAAAACTGATGCACCGCAGAAAGCCCGCCTAAAATGGCATAGTCATGAACTTCGACATGCCCACCCAAGGTAGCACAATTGGCTAGAACACAATGGTTCCCCACACGGCAATCATGAGCAACATGAGAATAGGCCATAAACAGATTTTGACTGCCTATCACGGTTTCCCCTCCACCGCCTGCGGTTCCCAGGTGAATGGTTGTAAATTCCCGTATTAAATTGCCGTCACCGATTTTTAAACGAGTCTTCTCACCGGCATATTTCAAGTCTTGAGGAATCGCGCCGATAGAGGCAAATTGAAAAATCCGGTTGTCGCAACCGATTTCGGTTATTCCCTCAATCACAGCATGAGGCCCGACGACGGTACCGGCCCCGATTTTGACGTTCTCGCCAATAACAGAATAAGGGCCAATCTGAACGTTTTCAGCGATTTCCGCACCCTCATGGATAATAGCTGTGGAATGAATCATTATTTTTCGGATTCCTTTTTGGGGATCAATGTAGCTTTCAAATCGGCTTCGGCAACCAGATCATTTTCAACATATGCCTCGCCATGGAAAAAATAAATGCCTCGGCGCTGTTTTAATAATTCGAGCTCAAAGCGCAGAATATCGCCTGGCACAACAGGTTTGCGAAATTTGGCATTATCGATTCCAACAAAATAGGTATTCATATCAGTTGGTAGATTTTGGGTTACAATAGCATAAATGCCACCGACCTGAGCCATGGCTTCAATAATCAAAACACCGGGCATGATCGGCTCGCCGGGGAAATGCCCTTGAAAAAACGGCTCATTTACGCTGACATTTTTAATCCCGATGATTTTTCCATCCGTGATTTCAAGGATGCGATCCACCATAAGGAATGGATAACGATGCGGCAAGATCTTGAAAATTTCACCGATATTCAAGCTCGTCATGATTTATCCCCTTTGTTCAATAACACGTCCAACTCAGCAATCTTTTTTTGAAGTCTAAGCAATTCTTTTCTCATTTCAGGAAGTTTGGGGAAAGTCATGACCGCTCTCAGCCATTCTCGATGTTCCATGACCGGAGCTCCAGAAAGGACTTGATCAGATTTAAGATTCCCAGCCACCCCACCACGGGCCGCAATGGTCACATTGTCACCGATGTTGACATGCCCGGCAATAGCTGTCTGCCCCCCGAAGGTACAGTGTTTGCCGATGGTGGTACTTCCTGCAATGCCAACTTGGGAAACGATAACGGTATTCTCCCCAATGGTTACATTATGGGCAATTTGAACCAGGTTATCGATTTTAGTCCCTCGCTTGATAAGAGTAACGCCCAAAGCTGCCCGATCAACACAGGTCGCAGCACCAATTTCGACGTCATCTTCCAGAACAACGATACCGACCTGGGGAATTTTAAAATAGGATTCACCGTCAGGGGCAAAACCAAAACCATCGGAACCGATGATAGCTCCAGGTTGCAGAATCACCCGGTTGCCGATGCGGCACTTTTCCCGGACAACAGCATTAGCATGTATAAGGCAATCCTCGCCGATGACGACATTGGGGTACAGGACAACATTGGGGTGGAGAATGGTCCCTTTTCCAACCTCAACATTATCGCCAATGCGGCAGCCTGAAGAGACAACCACCCCATCAGCGATGGAAGCGGTTTCAGCAACGCTGCTTCCCTCTCGAATACCCCCTTCCGGGGCTTTCTCAGCGGTCAGCATGGTAAGGACTTTGGCAAAGGCCAGATAAGGGTTTTCAACGACAATACCGGGCTTGCCGCAAAGATCTACTCCCGGTGGAACAATAAGAGCTGAAGCTAGGCAAGTGGAGACCCTATTTAAAAATTTTTTATTAAATAGAAAAGCCATCTGGCCGGGTTGAGCGGAATCAATAGGGCCAACCGAACCCACTTCGATACCGGGGTCACCTATTAATCGACCTCCAACCAATACCGCCAGGTCACTCAGCTTGGCTTTTCGCTCAGTCATAGTCATTTCCCGGTTTTGTATTCTTTGTCGTAGTCCTTGATAACCTTATCCGTTAAATCAATTTGTTTATCAGCAAAAAGGATGGAACCCTCCGCTTTTTCGAAAACAAGTGTGTATCCTTCCTGTTTGCCAATTTTTTCGATAATCTTTACCAACTCGCGGATAATTGCCCGGGTGTGATCAGCGTCTTCCTGTTTCAGAAAGGCTTGAGCATCCTTGGTTGCCCGCTGAAAATCCGTAACCATCTGTTGGTATTCCCGCTCCTTATCCCTTTTGGCCTCAGGAGATAAAAGAGCCATCTGTTTTTTCAGATTTTCGCCAAAATCTTTGAGTTCCTTGCGCTTCAAAACGAATTCCGCTTCATATTCCTTGGCTTTCTGGGCGATTTTTGCTTTGGCATCCTGGCCTGCCTGGGAAGAGTTCAGGGCTTTCTGAATATTAACAAAACCAAGCTTCAGTTGAGCGGCACCAACCGGGAGGGCAAAGACAAACATACTCAGAAAAAAAACGACGAACAAACGGTGTTTCATATTTTTCTCCTCATGGTTTTTTAAAACATACGTCCAATCGAAAAATCAATCTCACTATTACTCTCATATTCCTCAGGATCAAGATTGAAGCCCCACTCTATACGCAGAGGCCCCATGGGACTTGCCCAGCGAATTCCAGCGCCGACGCTGTAACGCATTTTAGAAAAATAATCCTCTTCTTCCCAGGCGTTACCCGTATCGAAAAAGACAACTCCTTTCATACCTATATCTTTGATCAAAGGAAAGATAAAATCAAAATTAAAAAACGCTTCCTTGGTACCACCATAAAAATCACAGGTGACCGGGTCCCTTGGACCGACTTCCCGTACTGCAAAGCCACGAAGACTATTTAAGCCGCCGAGGAAAAATTTTTCATCTATCGGAAGTTGCTCATCTGTAGTTTTCTGGAGATAGCCTATTTCACCGTTAATCGAAAAAACGGTGCCCCAGAACAAAGGGAAGTAATGGCGCGAGTTGACCCTGTATTTCAGGAAGTTTTCCGTTCCCCCAAGCCCGGCGTATTCAACGGAGGCAGTGCTGATTGAACCTTTGCTGGGATCAAGTCGATAGTCGAGAGTGTCACGGGTCAGACTTGCAGTGACTGCCGAAAGAGTCGACGTCCCTGCCTGTTCTCTAATGTAAAATGAAGCATCGTCGTCAACATCGGATATTTCCTTTTTTTCGAATCTATAAACAAGGAAAGAGCGAAGATCAAAAAAATCCAGGGGAAAACCAAATTTCAAATCACCACCTGTTGAATCCAAGGTGAAAGCGTTGTACTCCCTTTCAGTTTTAAAGAGGTCGAATCCGACGGAAAATCTTGTATCAAGAAAATATGGGTCTAGAAGCGCGATCCGAAATGTATTGGATGAACCGCCGATTGCAGCTGCAAAGGTGGATTTCAGCCCAAGTCCCAGAAAGTTCGTTTGCATAAGAGAGCCCTGGAGGATGAAATTATCCACCGAGGAGTATCCAAATCCAAATGAAAAAGCCCCTGACGGCTGTTCCTTGACATCGATATCGAGATTCATGAGGGAGGGATCACTCCCTTTTGAAGTGGCGAGACTGACTTCCTCAAAGTAACCAAGGTTGTGAATGCGCCGTTTACTCTCCTTTAATGCACTGGCGTTAAAGGTATCACCTTCGGCAATAGTGATTTCCCGGCGTATTACTTTATCGCGAGTTTTGGTGTTTCCACGAATACCGATTCGCTCGATAGCCACCTTGACTCCCTTTTGAACATTAATCAGAAACCCAACTGTTTTATTGGTACGGTTAGTTGGGGTGCGAGGAGTAACATTGACATAGGCATAGCCACGATCCGCATAATAGTCGTTGACTGCGGTGACACTCTCCCTGACTTTCTTTCGACTGAAGACATCTCCTTCCTCAAGGACCACCTTGCTCAGGATCTCTTCTTTATCAGCAATCATATCGCCTTGAATATCGACACGGCCTGTCCGGTACTGATCCCCCTCAACAATGTCATAGATAAGAAGAATGAATTCCCTGTCGTCGCTCAACGCCACTTTGGGTTCACTGACCTTGATATCGATGTAACCTTCATTGAAATACTGGTCGGCTATCCTTTCCCGGTCAAATGCTGCTATCTCCTTGTTATACGTCCCACTATCAAATACCCAGGATAGAAACCATTTTTCTTTGGTTTCCATGACTTTTCTGAGTTTTCGGTCGGAAAAAACCGTATTGCCGGTAAAACTGATTTTTTTTATGCGGATTATTTCACCTTCTTTGATTTTGAAGGTAACAAAGGCTTCCAACTTATCATTGACATGAACATCAGAAGTTATTTCGGCAGCATAATAACCGGCAGCCTGGTACCTCATGCGAACGGCTTCAAGGCTGTCTTTAACCTTGACGGGATCGTAAATATCCGGTGCCTTGAATGTTAAGGCAGATTGTAAGGTTTCAAGAGGGATCTCTTTGTTGCCGGTAAAATTGATCTGCCGCACCAGTGGTCTTTCCTCCACCCTGTAGGTCAGGATCTGGATACCACCCTTTGACGAAAGATCGGCTTCGACATTCTTGAACCTGCCAAGTTTGAAAATGGCCTGAATGTCCTGGTCGATGTCTTCGATGGAGACACTATCTCCAGGTTTGACCCTTAAAATTGCATTTATGGTGCTGGTTTCGACACGGCTGTTGCCCTCGACCTGGACGTCACCGATATTATAGGTTTCAGCCCACGCCGAAAGAGTCCCGAAAAATAATAAAATCCCAATAAAGGTATAAGTAAAAACAACAAGTTGTCGCATATAATTTCATAACTCCAATGAGAACAAAGGCACGATAACTATAGGTAAAATCCCCCGGCCTGTAAACCAAAAACTATTTTTCAAGACGCCCATCGACCATCACAATGAGCCGGTCAAGCTGCCTGGCCAGCTCTTGATTGTGGGTCACCACCGCCATGGTAAAATCTCCTTGTTCGTGGAGTTCGTTAAGAAGTTCAAAAATTTCCCGGGAGGTTTCACTATCCAGATTACCAGTAGGTTCGTCAGCCAGCAGAATCCGCGGACTCATGCACAAAGCACGGGCAATGGCCACCCGTTGCTGTTCGCCTCCTGACAGCTCACCAGGCTTATGAACCAAACGATGGGAAAGCCCGACCCGCTGCAAAAGCATACCAGCACGGTCAGACGCCTCGGTGATACTTTGTCTGGCAATCAGGGCCGGCATCATAACATTTTCCAAAGCTGAAAACTCTGGGAGCAATTGGTGAAACTGGTAAACGAAACCGATGGTGCGATTACGAAAATGATCGAGTTCTGAAGCTTTAAGCTGAAAAATATCCCGACCATCAATATGCACATTGCCTGCAGTGGGATGATCAAGGCCACCGAGGATATTCATAAACGTTGTTTTCCCGGCGCCGGAAGATCCGACAATGGCAACCCGCTCCCGCCTCTGGATGGACAGGCTGATCCCTCTCAGGACTTCAATCCTGCCATGCCCTCTGATAAATTCTTTGGTCAGATCGGTGACTTCAATCAAAATCGTTCCTCGGCGACTAATCGTAACGCAGTGCTTCCGCAGGATCCATACGGGAAGCTCTCCAGGCCGGATAGATCGTGGCCATCAAGGAAATAGTCATGGCGACCAGAACCACGCTGAGGACATCCGTCGCATGGACCACGGAAGGGAAATGTTCCATGCCATAAACACTCTGGTCGAAAATGACCACCTGAAAGGTTCGTTCAAGCCATTTGATAATGGGATCCGCGTTCTTAGCAAGAAGAACCCCCAATGCAGTGCCGAGTGTGGTGCCAAGAACCCCGACAACAAGACCTTCCAACATGAAAATTTTGAGGATACTGCGGGAGGTCGCCCCAAGGGAGCGCAGAATGGCGATATCCTTGTATTTCTCCATGACCACCATGATCAGGGTGGTTGCGATATTAAAAGCGGCCACCAGAACGATAATGGTCAGGACAATGAATAAACCAAGCTTTTCAAGTTTGAGGGCGGCGAGAAAAGAACCGAACATATCTTCCCAGGAGCGGACGATATAGGGAAACGGAAATTTTTGACGCAACTCGCGAGTCGTCGGAAGGGTGTAATCGAAACCATCAAGTTCAACCTCAAGACCACTGACCTGATCGTCAAAATCAAGCAATCCCTGCCCTTCTTCGAGGGAAATGTAGCCGTAAAAAGCATCCAAAATGCCGCCGCGGTGGCGCAGAACACCCACCACCTGAAAAGGTTTCATTTTGGGGATTACTCCGAAAGGAGTTACGGTGAAAATGGGAGGGATGACATTGACGTTGTCACCGACAGTAATACCCAGGCTGGCGGCCGTCTGCAGGCCGATGACTATGCCGGGCATCTGACCGTTGCGTTTGAATAAAAGTTTCTTGATATCCCCTTGCTCAAGGGTCAGAAGGTTCTGGGAAAAAACCTTGTTGTCAGGGTCTACCCCCTTGATATTAACGGCCGCAACGTTCTGCCGCGCCAGGAGCATGGCTTCCCTGGAAATAAACGGAGAGACTTGGACAATATGGGGAGATGAATTCTCAACCTGGCGGCTTAACTCCTTGAATGAATCAATCCGTCCGCCCTGCTTCTGAACCAGAATATGGGGGATATTGCCGAGGATCTGCTGCCTGACACCGTCATGAAAACCGGTCATAACCGCTAAAACTACAATAAGAGCGGCAACTCCCAGCGTGACTCCGACAACGGAAATAAAAGAAATAACGGAAATAAAGGTTTGTTTCCGCTTGGCGCGCAGGTAGCGAAGACTGACAAACCATTCATAACCGAATAAATTTTTTATCACAATCCTGATCTTCTGAGAGCGGAGACCGATTAGGTCCCTGGTTCCCTGCGCAGTTGAGGAAATAAAATCACATCGCGGATGGAAGCAGAATCAGTCAGAAGCATGACCAAACGGTCAATGCCGATGCCCTCTCCAGCGGTAGGAGGGAGCCCATATTCCAAAGCACGGATGTAATCTTCATCCATTCCATGAGCTTCTTCGTCACCGGCCTCTTTCTCGGCAAGCTGCTGAAGAAAACGCTCTTTCTGATCCTGGGGATCGTTCAGCTCAGAGAAACCGTTGGCCAGTTCCCGCCCAACGGCAAAGAGTTCAAAGCGGTCGACAATCTCGGGATTGTCATCGTTTTTGCGCGACAAAGGAGAGACTTCGGTCGGATAGCCGGTAATAAAAGTGGGATTCCAAAGCTCAGGTTCAGCTACCTCATCAAATATTTCGGTAAGCAGTTTCCCTTGGCCGATCTTCGGATCCAGGTCGAGGCCGAGTTCTTCGGCCAGCTTCCAGGTACGCTCCCGGCTTTCCAGAACCTCGGGGGCCACACCGCCGTATTCGCAGATAGCCTCTTTTAAGGTCAGCCTTTTCCAGGGCGGAGCAAGGTTGACCGGTTTTCCACCGTAAACCAGATCGAGACTGCCGTTCACCTCAGTGGCGAGGCCGCAGATCAGCCTCTCGGAGAAATCCATGAGGTCCTCAAAATTGGCATAGGCCTGGTAGAACTCCATCATGGTAAATTCCGGATTATGCTGAATCGAAATTCCTTCATTACGGAAATTGCGATTGATTTCAAATACCCTTTCGAGACCTCCCACAACCAGGCGCTTCAGGTAAAGTTCCGGGGCAATACGCAAAAACAGTTTCATCTTCAAAGTGTTATGATAGGTTTCAAAAGGCTTGGCCGTTGCACCACCGGCAACGGGATGCATCATCGGGGTTTCAACTTCGAGGAAATCTTCCCGAATCATGAACTCACGAATGAAATTGATAATCCGGCTGCGTTTTTTAAAAACTTCACCAACCTCGGGATTAACCATGAGGTCGAGATAGCGCTGCCGGTAGCGGGTTTCGACATCGGTAAGACCATGCCATTTCTCCGGCAGAGGCAGCATGGATTTGGTCAACAGACGGATTTCAGCAGCCCGGATGGAAAGTTCACCGGTCTTTGTGCGAAAGGGTGCTCCTTTGAGCCCGACAATATCGCCGATGTCGAACTTTCGAAACAATTCAAAGCTTTCCGAGCCGACAAGGTTTTTACCGACATAAACCTGAAGCTGCCCCTTGCGGTCTTTGATCTGAACAAAAGCGGCTTTACCGAAATCCCTTTTGGCCATGACACGGCCGGCAAGAGTATAGCAGGCACCGGATTCTGCCAAAGTGTCCGCATCCTCTTCGCCATGAGCGAGAATAACGTCCTCAACCGTATGGGAGACACAAAAATCATTGGCAAAGGGGTTCACGCCCTGAGCCCTGAATTCCCTAATTTTTTCCTGCCGCTGGATCAGCAGTTCATTGCTTTCATCCATCTCAATCGCCAATCTCCAGAAGATATTTAAATCGCGTAAAGATAGCTTTCAGAACGGGGTTAGTCAAGGTTAAAGCAGAGGTAACGGCTACAGTGAAAGTTGAGAAAAAACGGCTCAAATTCCACGGTACAGTCAATCCTCCTGGCCGCCAAGCAGATAGGCTTCAATAAACCTTTCAAGATCCCCGTCAAGAACAGCATCGGCATTTCCCATTTCAAACCCCGTCCGATGATCCTTGACCATGCGGTAGGGGTGAAGAACGTAGGACCGTATCTGGCTTCCCCAGGCAATGTCCTTTTTATCGCTGGCCAGTTCCGAGGCCTCTTCGGCTTTTCTCCGCTCTTCCAACTCAAAAAGACGAGCCCTGAGTTGCCGCATTGCAGTAGCCCGGTTCTTGTGCTGGGAGCGTTCATTCTGGCAAGCCACGACAATCCCGGTGGGAAGGTGGGTTATCCGCACAGCCGAGTCGGTTTTGTTGACATGCTGACCGCCGGCGCCGCTGGAGCGGTAAGTGTCGATGCGGAGATCCTTTTCATTAATCTCAATCTCAACTTCATCGGGTAAATCGGGAAAAACAAAGACTGAACAGAAGGATGTATGGCGCCTGGCATTTGAATCAAAAGGCGATATACGCACCAAGCGATGAATGCCAATCTCCGGCCGCAGCCAACCGTAAGCGTATGAACCGGAAACGGTAATCGTGGCGCTTTTAATGCCGGCTTCCTCACCGGGCTGACAGTCGGTAATTTCTGTCTTGAAATCCTTCTTTTCACAAAAGCGCAAATACATCCGCAGCACCATCTCGGCCCAATCCTGGGCCTCGGTACCTCCGGCCCCGGCATTGATACTGAGGATTGCATCACTGGGATCATTCTCCCCGGAAAGCATGCGGGTAAACTCAATTTTTTCAATGGCAACCTCCAGGGCCGCCAACTGTTCGTGAAACTCCTTTAGAGAATCCTCGTCTTCATCTTCCTCGAGCAGTTCCTGGAGAACCCGCAGATCCTCAAGTACCCCAAAAACCGCCTGCCAGGAATCAACAACCTTCAAAAGTTCGTTTCTCTCCCTGGAAAGACTCTGCGCCTTTTCCGAGTCGTTCCAGAACTCCGGCTTGCTGCTTTCGGCATCAAGCTCGGCAATACGTTCCTTTTTGGTCTCTATGTCAAAGATACCCCCTGAGTTCGAGTATTTTTTCTTCAAGTTCTGCCAATTTATCAAGGACTTCTCTATTCATGACTTACTCCTGATCTGAATCCACTGTTCCGCAATAAGAAAGCCGGACTGTTGTTGAATCAAGGTGAAAAAAATTACCAAAACCGAGATAAAGTCACATCCTTGAACTGAAAAAGGTGCTTCCCTCCAGAAAAAATAGCCTGATGGGAAAACCTGCAGCCCGTCACTACCTGTTTCAGGCAAAACTGTAAAGAGCCTGAAAAATTAAACCATTTATTCCATTTCATTCTCGATGCGAATAAAGAGACTGGGATGGCAGACTTCCTCAAGGAGATCAATTTCATAAAGCGCGGAACGGATATTGGCCTCCAGAGCCTCGTGGGTGGTTAAAACCACTGGAGCAGCATCTTTGAAGGACCGGCTCATCTGAATCATGGAGGAAATGCTTATATCATGATTGCCGAGAATGGTGGAAATCCTGCCAAGAACTCCAGGACGGTCAACGATTAAAAAGCGCAAATAATATGGCCCCCAAAGATCCGTAATAGCTTTAACAGGCAACTTCTCCAGGGCCTCGGTGCGATATCCGAGGGGGGATGTGCGCATTTTTGAGCCGGCCAGCAAATCACGAGCCGAAGAGATTACGTCCCCAACAACGGCACTGGCTGTGGCATCCATCCCGGCCCCTTTTCCAGTCAGAATAACCGGCCCGACAAAATCGCCTTTGAGACGCACGGCATTGAAAACCCCGTCGACATCGGCCAGGGGATGAGCGATGGGAATCATGGTGGGGTGAACCCGCGCTTCAACAGCACCGCCGGTAATTTTACCGATGGCCAGTAATTTGATTTTATACCCGAATTGCCCGGCAAAGCTGATATCAACCGAGGACAGATGGCTTATGCCCTCGATGTAAATATCTTCAAAGTCAATCTTGGTCCCAAAGCAAAGGGAGATCAGGATGGCCAATTTATGTGCCGCATCAATACCGTCGACATCGAAGGCCGGATCGGCCTCGGCAAAACCTTTTTCCTGAGCCTCCTTCAGCATATCCGCGAACTCTTCACCCTCATCCGTCATCCGGGTCAGAATGTAATTGCAGGTACCGTTAAGTATGCCGAGTGCGCTGGAAAATTTATTGGCACTTAAATTTTCCTTGATGGAAGTGATAACAGGGATTCCACCGCCGACAGCGGCCTCAAAAAGGATATCCACATCATTAGCTGCAGCTTCGGTGTAAATTTCCTCACCATGAAGTGCCAGCAACGCCTTGTTGGCAGTCACTACCGGTTTGCCGTTGCGCAAGGCTCTCAAAACCAGTTCTCTTGCAGGTTCGTAACCGCCGATCAGTTCAATGACAATATCAATATCAGGGTTATCAACCACCTGGGCGGCGTCGGTCGTGAGAATAGCAGAATCAACGGCCACACCCCGATCACGCTCAATATCAAGGTCGACAATCTTAGCCAATTTCAAAGTCGCACCAAGGCGTTTTTCAATAAGCGCACAATTGCGGTGAAAAATCCGCACCACCCCGGAGCCTACCGTACCAAAACCCAGCAACCCAACATTTATCTCTTTCATTATCATTTTCCAGATGCTTTAACCGGTTAACGGGATTATTGTCTCAGTCAGCTGTTTTGCTGAACTCTTTTTGACTGTTCACTATTGTAATGTTGACCACATCCTCCCCCCTGCTCCCCTCCAACAGCATTAAAATGCTGTCAGGGTTGGCCAGAGGCTTCCTTGGAGGAATTCCGGCATTGGCTGGAGATTTTGTCGAGAATCCCGTTAACAAAGGCCGGGGTCTCCTTGGTGCCGAACCTCTTGCCGATTTCAATGGCTTCATTGATAACGACATTGACCGGAACTTCCGGACAAAACAAAATTTCATAAACCGCCAGACGCAGGAGGGAAAGATCAACCCGGGCCATGCGCTCAAGAGTCCAATTGGTAGAGAATTCCTTAATCCGCTTATCAATTTCCTGCAGATTTTCAGCTACACCACAGGCAAGGTCCTCGGCGAAACTACAGGCTTTGGTCGATGGCTCCCCACTGAATTCATCAGAGTACTCACCCAGGATTTCATCCTCGAAAGTAAAGTTCTCCCAGAAAATTCGCAATGCCTGTTGAATGCCACCCTTTTGGTCAGGCATACCGAAAATTATCTGAAGAGCCAATTCTCTGCCTTGGCGACGATTTCCTTTGCCCATCACTTAGATTGACTTCAGGAGGTTGACCATCTCAATGGCACTCAGAGCCGCATCAAAGCCTTTGTTTCCAGCTTTAGTTCCGGCGCGCTCTATAGCCTGCTCGATATTATCGGTAGTCAGAATCCCGAAAATAACAGGCAGACCCTTGTCAAGACTGACGCTGGCAATCCCTTTTGAAACTTCGGCGCTGACATAATCGAAATGAGGGGTTGCACCACGAATAACGGCGCCCAGGCAGATTATAGCGTCAAAATTTTTTGAACTTGCCAGTTTTTGCGCCATCAAGGGGATTTCAAAAGCACCTGGAACCCGGAACATGGAAATGTCATCATCAAGCACCCCATGCCGGGTTAAAGCATCCAACGCCCCTTCAACCAAACGTTCGGAAATGAAACTGTTGAACCTGGAAACAATGATAGCAATGTTTTGCCCGCGGCCGTCGAGTTGCCCTTCGTAATTTTTTGCCATGACTCCAAATCCCGGTAAATAAGTTAAAGATTCTCCAACAAATGTCCCATTTTTTCACGCTTGGTCTGAAGATAATGAAGGTTGCTGCGAGTGGGCGGAATCTGGATGGGAACGCGTTCGACAATTTCCAGCCCGTAACCTTCCAACCCGACGATCTTTTTAGGGTTATTGGTCATCAATTTGAGTCGTCTCACACCCAGATCGGTAAGAATCTGGGCGCCCAAACCGTAATCACGAAGATCAGGTTTAAAACCGAGGGCGACATTGGCCTCGACCGTATCGTGTCCCTGGTCCTGCAAAGCGTAAGCTCTCAGTTTATTGATCAGGCCTATCCCCCGCCCTTCCTGGCGCATGTAGAGAATAATGCCCTTCCCTTCCTTTTCAATCTGCATCATTGCCGCATGCAGCTGATCTCCGCAATCACAGCGGCAGGAACCGAAAACGTCCCCGGTGAGACATTCGGAATGAACCCGCACCAGGATCGGCTCATCGCCGTCAATTTGTCCTTTTACAAGGGCGAGATGTTGAGCATCGTCAACATCATTTTCGTAGGCAATAGCCTGGAAGTTACCGCCAAATTCCGTCGGTATGGTGGTTTCCGCAGCACGCCGGACCAGAAGTTCCTTGCGCATGCGGTAGGCCACCAGTTCGGCAATGGTAACAATGCGCAAATCATGTCGCCGGGAAAATTGCTGAAGCTGGGCCATGCGCGCCATTGTTCCGTCATCATTCATAATTTCACAGATGACCCCGGCCGGTTTGAGACCCGCGAGACGGGCCAGATCGAGGGAACCCTCGGTCTGGCCGGCACGCACCAGCACGCCGCCCCGCTTGGCACGCAGGGGGAAAACATGACCGGGACGAGCGAGATCAAGGGGAGTGGTCTCATCGTCAATAGCGACCTGAATGGTATGAGCCCGATCTGCCGCGGAAATACCGGTCGAGACCCCTTTGCGCGCCTCGATGGAAACGGTGAAAGCGGTGCCAAAGCTGGAACTGTTTTCCTGAACCATAAGCGGCAGGTTGAGATAATCGGCCCGCTCTTCGCTCAGGGAAAGGCAGATGAGGCCGCGCCCTTCCTTGGCCATAAAATTAATGTCCTGCGGGGTAACCATCTCGGCCGCCATGGCCAGATCGCCTTCATTTTCCCTATCTTCATCATCAACCAGGATCACCATTTTCCCCTGGCGGATTTCTTTCAAGGCTGCTTCAACATTGGATATCGGCATTGTCCGTCTCCTTCTAACAAGCGCCGTATTATTTCACAGAAAGCCGTGCTTCGCAAGAAATTGGCTGTCCACCTTGTTTTTATCCCCCCCCTCAGCCGGTAAATTCAGAAGCCGTTCGATGTATTTGGCAAAAATGTCGACTTCAATATTGACCGGATCGCCAATTTTGCGATCTTTAAGGGTGGTCTTTTCCAGAGTATGAGGAATAACCGCAATGGTGAAATCCTCCTCGCCAACGGTATTAACGGTCAGGCTGATGCCATCAATAGCGACGGAACCTTTAGCCACCAGGTAGCGACAGGTTCCCCTGGATAACTTAAAACCCATGCGGATGCAATTCTGTTCTAAACTGCGACTGGTAAGAACCGCAACCTCATCCACGTGGCCGTAAACCAGGTGACCACCCAGGCGGCTGGACAGGGTCAAGGCCCGCTCCAAATTAACACTGCTGCCGGCCTTGAGACGAACGAGAGTAGTTTTTTGAAGGGTTTCAGGTGAGACGTCAGCGCAGAATTGTCCGGATTGCAAGGAAACGACGGTCAGGCAGACGCCATTGACCGCAATGCTGTCCCCTGTCCGGATATCATCCCCGGGCAGCCCACCCAATTGAACGGTCAGGCGATAGTCGTCGGATTGCCGCTGTACACGTCCGATCTTTCCAACATCCTCAATCAGCCCGGTGAACATTCGGAACCTCTCCTTCAATTAGAATATCCGGCCCCCAATAAGAATATCGCACATCCTCAAGCTGAAGCGCCTCTTTCATGAACCGCACCCCTTCCCCTGAAAACAAGGTCAAACCGTCCCCGCCGCCAAGGATCCTGGGGGCGATAAACAGCATGAGACGGTCAATCAACTGCCGATGCCACATCTCGGCATTGAGACGGCTGCCTCCTTCCAAAAGAATACTATGAATATCCATTTTTCCCAACTCCCGCAAGAGGACAGCCAGATCGATGCGTCCGTTGCGGCCGGAGACCTGCATAACCTGGACGCCGGGTTTTTCATAGGGCCGGATTCTGTCCGAGGGGATATCAGAAGACACCGCGAGCAGGGTTGGTGCGCTGGATTCAAGGTGAAAAACCTGGGCGTGTTCCGGAACTCGCAAAGCAGAATCCACGACTACCCGGATTGCATCCCGACCACCGTCTTGTAAGCGGGTGGTAAGACGCGGATCGTCCTTGATAACGGTCCCCGCGCCAACCATAACGGCGTCCATCCGATCACGCAGGCGGTGCACTTTCTCGCGGCTCGGGTCACTCGAAATCCACCGGGAATCTCCGCTGGAAGTGGCAATTTGGCCGTCCAGGGTCATGGCAGCCTTGAGGATGACATAAGGCAGACCGGTGCGGACAACCTTGGCAAAAGGGGCAATCAAACGCTTGCATTCATCCTCAAGAATGCCGCAGGCGGTTTGGATCCCGGACGCCTCAAGTTGTGCCAGGCCCTTGCCGTCAACCCGCGGGTTAGGGTCCCTGGTCCCGGCGAAAACCCGCGCAATGCCGGCTTTTTTTATGGCCTCTGTACAGGGGCCGGTACGCCCTTGATGGGAACAGGGCTCCAAAGTGACATAAAGATCGGCGCCAACAGTCAGTGCACCGGCTTCCTGCAAAGCGAAGATCTCAGCATGGGGTTGGCCTGCACAAGGATGGAACCCCCTTCCGACAATGATGTTTTCGCGCACCACGACAGCACCAACGGGGGGATTGGGGGCGGTCCTCCCCTCCCCTTTGTGAGCCAGATCCAAAGCCTGGCGCATGTATTTTTGTTCGGGAGTCATGCTGTCATCGAATGACGAATGGGGTTATTTCTGCTGCAGAAGGTCCTTGAGTTCGATCATGAACTCGTTAAGATCCTTGAACTGCCGGTACACAGAGGCAAAGCGAACATAGGCAACCTGGTCGATGCCATGGAGGGCCTGCATGACCGCTTCACCAATGCGACTCGAATCGATTTCCTTTTCAGCCCCTTCCTGAAAGTGCTGCTCAAGGCCGTCGACAATTTTTTCGATTGTTTCGATGGAAACCGGCCGCTTTTCACAAGCCCGTTGAATCCCTGCGATGATCTTCTGACGGTCAAACATCTCCCGCCGGCCATCCTTTTTAATAACAAGAGGCAGGGTGTCTTCAACTCTCTCAAAAGTGGTGAACCGGCGCAGGCACGAAATACACTCCCGTCGACGGCGGATAATGTTGCCTTCCTTGCCGAGACGGGAGTCGATCACCTTGGTATCGGTATGCTGGCAAAAGGGGCATTTCATATTGGTTCCTCTTCAGGTTTTTTCTCCAAAAGAGTATGGTAGGGAAGAAAAGCGATCCCCGCCTCCTTAAGCATATCGGAAGAAAGCTCGTCCGGATAACCGTCCATATAGACTATCTGTTTAATGCCGGCATTGATCAGCATCTTGGCGCAGATAACGCACGGGGCAGTCGTGCAGTAGAGCGTCGACCCATCGATGTTGACACCATGTTTGGCGGCCTGAATAATGGCGTTCTGTTCAGCGTGCAAACCACGGCAGAGTTCATGCCTTTCGCCGGAAGGAACCTTGAGCTGTTCGCGCAGGCAGCCGCTTTCGGAGCAGTGGGTAATCCCCGAAGGAACGCCGTTATAGCCGGTGGCCAGAATATTTTTATCCTTCACCAGGACCGCACCGACAAAACGCCTCAGACAGGTGGAACGCTTGGCCACCAGCTTGGCGATGTCCATGAAATATTCTTCCCAGGACGGCCGCATCATCGAACCAGGTGGTGAGCATAAAGTGGGTACTGTCTGCATACCTCGGAAACCTCGGAACGGATAATTTCCAGTTCTTTATCATTATCGATATTTTTAAGAGCCCGTTCAATCCAGGCGGCGACCATTTTCATTTCTTTTTCTTTCAGGCCCCTGGTAGTGGTTGCAGGGGTGCCGATCCTGAACCCACTGGTAACGAAGGGGGAACGGGTATCGAAGGGAACGGCATTCTTGTTGACCGTAATCCCTGCTTTTTCCAAGGTCGCTTCGGCGACTTTCCCAGTCACTTCGGTGCCGGAAAGGTCAACAAGCAGCAAATGCGTATCGGTGCCTCCGGAAACAAGATTGAAACCCTTCTCCGACAGCCCCTCCCCCAAGGCCTTGGCGTTCTTCACGACCTGCCGTGAATAATCCTTGAATTCGGGCGTCAATGCCTCCTTGAAGGCCACAGCCTTGGCTGCAATGACATGCATGAGGGGACCACCCTGGATACCGGGAAAAATGTTGCTGTTGATTTTTTTGCCAAATTCCTCGCGGCAGAGGATCATGCCGCCGCGCGGCCCGCGCAGGGTTTTGTGGGTTGTGGTAGTAACAAATTCCGCATGGGGCACAGGACTGGGATGTTCACCAGCTGCCACCAGCCCGGCAATGTGGGCCATATCGACTACCACCAGGGCACCCGTAGCATCAGCGATCTCCCGAAAAGCCTGGAAATCAATAATGCGGGGATAAGCGCTGGCACCGACCATGATAAGCTTGGGCTTGTGCTCCCGGGCAAGCTTGCGAACTTCATCATAGTCAATGTAACCGGTTTCTTTTTTAACACCGTAAGGGACGATATTAAATAGTTTTCCCGAAAAATTAACCGGCGAGCCGTGGGTCAGATGGCCACCGTGCGCCAGGTTCATGCCGAGAATGGTATCTCCCGGCTCGCAGACGGCGAAATAGACCGCCATATTGGCCTGAGAGCCGGAATGGGGCTGAACATTGGCGCAATCAGCGCCGAAAAGCTCTTTGGCCCGTTCAATGGCCAGATTTTCAGCCACATCGACAAACTCGCAGCCACCGTAGTAACGCTTTCCGGGATACCCCTCAGCGTACTTATTGGTCATGACGCAGCCCTGCACTTCCATAACCCGGTCGCTGACAAAATTTTCAGAAGCAATGAACTCAAGACTATATTCCTGTCGCCGGGTTTCATTGGCTATGGCTTCGGCGATCTGAGGATCGAACTTTTTTAAGTTTTCCGACATGAAATAAACACCTCCTGCTGAGATCAAGCAAATCCATCAAAATTAAAAAGCAGGCTGAGCCTGCTTTTTAATCACATATTTGTCAAGATTTAAAAAGCTCTTTTTCTATCTCCCTGATTTTGTCCAACCGCTTTTGGTGTCGCCCCCCTTCGAATTCTGATGAAAGCCAGATTTCAACCATCCGGCAAGCTATTTCGGGAGTCAACACCCGGCCTCCGAGAACAATGATATTGGCATCATTGTGTTCCTTGGACATACGGGCCGTAAACTCATCATTAATCAGTGCAGCCCTGACGCCCGGAAACTTGTTGGCAACGATTGACATGCCGATCCCGGTGCCGCAGACCAGAATACCTTTTTCGACCCTTCCTTCGGAAACCTCACGGGCCACCTTCTCGCCGAAATCAGGGTAATCGACAGAATCGTTGTTGAAGGTGCCCAGATCCCGGCATTCGATGCCAAGTTTCCCAAGAAATTCTTTAACGGCCGCCTTAAGGTCGAGTCCGCCGTGATCGCTGGCAATAGTGAACATAGCGCTCATACCTTACGGAAAACCAGGGTGGCATTGGTGCCACCGAAACCGAAAGAATTGGACATGGCCACTTTAACATCCGCCTGTCTCGGCTGGTTGGGAACATAATCAAGGTCGCATTCAGGGTCGGGCTCTTCATAGTTGATGGTCGGCGGCACCGCCCCTCGTTCCATAGTGAGAAGACAATATGCGGCTTCAAGTGCCCCGGCGGCACCCAGAGCGTGCCCGGTCATCCCCTTGGTGGAGCTGATCATAACCTTCTTGGCGTAATCCCCGAAAACAGTCTTGACCGCCAGGGTTTCGTAGTAATCATTCATGGGCGTTGAGGTGCCATGGGCGTTGATGTAGTCAACATCTTCGGGTGCGATACCGGCCGTGGAAAGAGCCATTTTCATACACCTTACTGCGCCTTCGCCTCCGGGAGCCGGAGCCGTAAGATGGTGCGCATCACTGGTAAGGCCGTACCCGCAGATCTCGCCATAAATTTTTGCCCCGCGTTTGCGCGCGCTTTCGTATTCTTCCAGAATGAGAATACCGGCCCCCTCGGCCATGATAAACCCGTCCCGGTTTTTCTCAAACGGCCGACTGGCCCCCTTGGGGTCGTCATTGCGGGTGGAGAGGGCCTTCATGATATTGAAACCGCCAACACCTAAAATGGTGATGGTCGACTCGGTCCCTCCGGCGATCATGGCGTCGGCATCCCCTCTCTGAATAATCCGAAAAGCGTCGCCAATAGAATGGGTTCCCGTGGCACAAGCGCTACAAACCGACAGGTTGGGTCCCTTGGCGCCATACCTCATGGAGATAAGACCCGGAGCGAGGTTGATGATCACCATAGGGATGAAAAAAGGGCTCAGTTTTTTATATCCACCTGCCAAAACGGCTTCGTGATATTTTTCGATAGCCGGCAAACCGCCAAGGCCGGCCCCCACCAGAACCCCGACACGTTCAGCATTCTCTTCAGTAATTTCAAAACCCGAATCCTTTAAAGCCATGCCGCTGGCTGCAATGGCATACTGGATAAAGGTATCCATCTTGCGGACCTCTTTCTTGTCAAAAAACTCCGCAGTATTGAAATCCCTGACCTCACCGGCAATGTGGGTGGGCAATTGAGAGGCGTCAAATCGGGTAATGGGTCCGATACCTGACTCGGCCGCCATGAGACCAGCCCAGTTCTTTTCCAAACCGGTACCCAAGGCGGAAATGGCACTGATACCTGTTACAACAACTCGTCGCATTTCTATAGCTACTTTCCTTTTTTTGTTTTTTACGAAAACGCAAAACCGGCCAGCAGCACCTGACAAACCGACAAAATTATCAGTGCCGGTCAAAAGGGGAAGGGCCGGGCGGCCCTTCCCCTTTAATCTTAGGTGTGCTGGTTGATATAATCAATCGCGTCTTGAACAGTTTGGACCTTTTCGGCATCTTCGTCGGAGATTTCGATGTCAAACTCCTCTTCGAGGGCCATAACAAGCTCCACGGTATCCAGGGAATCAGCGCCCAGATCATCCATGAAGGACGCTTCATCTGTTACCTGATCTTCCTCGACACCAAGCTGTTCCGCAACCAGTTGTTTTACTCTCTCGGCAATAGAAGCCATTGGTGAATCCTCCTTTTTGATTTAACCTGTTTGGTGTTGCTCAATGGTTTACATTGTTTTACTTACATATACATACCGCCATTCACGGCCAGCACCTGACCCGTGATATAGCCTGCCTTTTGTGACGCAAGAAATAGAACCGCCTGTGTAACATCTTCCGTTTGTCCCAGTTTGCCCAGAGGAATCTGCGAGGTCAACTCTTCTTTTATCTTTTCCGGAAGAACGTCGGTCATGTCCGTAACGATAAAGCCCGGAGCGACAGCATTGACGGTGATATTGCGGCGAGCAAGCTCGCGCGCATTGGATCGGGTTAAACCTATGAGACCCGCCTTGCTGGCACAGTAGTTTGCCTGTCCCGCGTTCCCCATCTGGCCGACAACAGAAGAGATGTTGACGATTCGCCCATACCTCCCTTTGGACATGATCTTAGCACCTTCGCGGGTGCAGAGAAAAGCGCCTTTCAAGTTGATATTCAAAACGGCGTCCCAATCCTCGTCCTTCATGCGCAACAGGAGAGCATCACGGGTAATCCCGGCATTGTTTACCAGGATATCGACGCTTCCATATTTTTCAACTGTGGCGTCAAAAACACTTTTGACCTGTTGGGCATCCCTGACATCGGCCGTCTGGGCAAAAGCTTTGCCGCCAGCTTCCCTGATGGTTGCGGAAAGCCTTTCCGCCTGGTCGGGGTCGATATCGACAATCACGACCCTGGCACCTTCACGGGCCAGAGCCTGCGCAATTGATGCGCCTATGCCACGACCAGCTCCGGTGACAACCGCGGTCTTGTCTCTCGGCACTTTTTCCCTCCTTTGTAAAAGGTTACTGAAAAACCTTCAAACCGTTTTTTCCATCAACAGCGTGAGCTTGAACTTTCTTGTTTATACGTTTGATAAGGCCGCTCAGAACCTTTCCGGGGCCCAACTCAACAAAAGAATCGACCCCGCTGCGAATCATTTCCTCAACGGAATCCTCCCACAATACCGGAGAACTTACCTGGCGAACCAGGAACTCCGCCACCCTTGAGTGATCATTATTGGCTTTCCCTTCAACATTGGTCACAACCGGTGTTTTGAAAGGATTGAAGGTGATCTCAGAAAAAAGTTTTTCAAGGCGCAGTCCGGCTTGCTCCATGAGAACACAGTGAAAAGGTGCGCTTACCGGCAGCAAGACCGCTTTGCGGCAGCCTTTCTCCCTGGCAAGTTCCAGGGCACGATTGACAGCTTCGGTATGACCGGCGATGACGATCTGCCCGGGTGAGTTAAAATTAGCCGGAGAAACGACCTGATCGGCGGCAGCCGCCTTGCAGACTTCCTCAATGGTGTGGTTCTCAAGACCAAGAACAGCTGCCATGGTACCGGTTCCAACAGGAACCGCTTCCTGCATGAACAGGCCCCGCTGTCGAACGGCCCTGACGGCATCGGAAAAGCTGAGGACCTGGGCGGCAACCAGAGCCGCATATTCACCTAAAGAGTGTCCTGCAAGAAGTGTCGGGCAGAGATCGGTTTCAGTTTCCACAACTCTCAGCACTGCCGTGCTGACAGCGAGGATGGCGGGTTGGGTGTATTCGGTCAGTTTAAGTTTTTCTTCAGGTCCTTCAAAGCAGAGCCGGGAAAGTGAGAAACCCAGGGTGTCATCGGCTTCCTCGAAAACCTGCCGGGCCACAGAAAAATTATCGGCCAGTTCTTTTCCCATGCCCGGCGTTTGAGAACCTTGCCCCGGGAATACAAAACCAATCATCGTATGTTTCTGCTCCAAAAAAACAATAGGGTGAAAAAATCACCAGCGAATCAAAGCCGCTCCCGATGTGAACCCGCTACCAAAAGCATTGAGAACAACCAAATCCCCTTCTTTTATTTGTCCGCTGCGATGCGCTTCGTCAAGGGCAATAGGGATGGACGCTGCGGAGGTGTTGGCGTAACTGGCGACATTGGAAAAAATTTTTTCAGGAGGAACTTTAAGACGTTTGCCCGTAGCGTCAAGAATCCTCTGATTAGCCTGATGGGGAATAATCAGGGCCACTTCTTCCCGAGTCACGCCGTTGGCTTCCAAAGCTTCAATTGCAACATCGGTAAGAGAGCAAACAGCAACTTTAAAAACCTCATTGCCCGCCATTTTTATAAAATAAGCACCTTCATCGATACCTGCATGGGAAGGCGGGGTGCGCGATCCAAAACCGGCCTGGTATAAAAGTTCCCAGCGGCTGCCGTCGGTGTGCAGATGGGTGGAAAGAATACCCCTCTCTCCCTCCATGGTTTCCATTACCACAGCACCGGCACCGTCCCCGAATAAAACACAGGTCGAACGGTCATCCCAATTCACGGTCCGGGTCATGATCTCAGCACCAATGACCAGGGATTTTTTAACCCGCCCGGTTTTATGATACTGGTCGGCGGTGGAAAGACCAAATATAAAACCGCTGCAAGCAGCAGAGAGGTCGAAAGCAACGGCTTTTTTTGCAGCAAGATTTTTCTGCACCAGACAGGCGCAGGCAGGAAAAGGGAAGTCACCGGTTACAGAACCCATGACAATCAGGTCAAGTTCCGCGGGATCAACCCCGGCCATCTCGAGAGCATTTTGGGCAGCCCGAGTGGCCAGGTCCGACGTTGCTTCATTGTCGGCCGCAACATGCCGCTGTTTTATCCCGGTCCGGGTGACAATCCATTCGTCCGTAGTATCGAGGAATTTTTCAAGATCGGAGTTGGTGACAACTTTTTCTGGAGCGTAGGACCCAGTCCCAATAATTCGCGCTTTCATTATTCAATTAGCTCCCGGTTGGAATTGAATGGCCGCGAGACCACTCTACTTGGTTTTGGGAAACTTAAAGTCGAATTTCCACTCTTTTTTTTGTGGCTGTTTCTGAAGCTGGATAACCATCTTCTCTTTGACTTGTTTGGAAACAAACTCCCGCGCCGTGAAAATAGCATTCATGACGGCTTTGGGATTGGAACCACCATGACAAATCATGCCGATTCCGTCAATGCCCAGGAGAGGAGCACCGCCGACTTCGGTATAGTCAACTTTCTTTTTAAAAGCGGAAAATGCCGATCCGGCAAGAAGATAACCAATCTTGCCCATCAGCCGGGTACTGATTTCATGGCGCAGCATGCTGGTAACGAATTCAGCCAGGCTTTCCGAAACCTTGAGAACCACATTGCCGACAAAACCGTCGCAGACCACGACGTCGACATTCCCGGAGAAGATGTCCCGGCCCTCGACATAACCGACGTAGTCAACCATGGAGCCTTTTAAAAGCTGATGTGCTTCCCGGGTCAGATCGTTACCCTTGGACTCCTCCTCGCCGTTGGAGAGAAGTCCGACGCTCGGATGGGGTTTGTCCATAAGATAGCGGGCGAAAACATCCCCCATAAGCGCAAACTGAGCCAGATGATAAGGCTTGCAGTCCACATTGCCGCCGACATCGAGAATAAGCGTACGGCCTTTGCGATTGGGAAAGATGGTAGCTATAGCCGGCCGGTCAATCCCTTGGATCCTTTTCAGAATAAACATCCCGGCCGCCATGGTAGCCCCGGAGTTCCCGGCGCTGATCACGGCATGGGCTTTTCCGTCCCGAACCAGTTCGAAAGCAACCCGAATGGACGAGTCCTTCTTTTTCCGAATAGCATCGGAAGCCGAATCATGCATACCGACCACTTCGGAGGTGTGCTGAATTTCGAATTCCAGGCCTTCGGTAGGGAATTTATTTAATTCTTCCTGAATCTTGGTCGAGTCACCGACCAAAATAATGGGAATCCTCCAGCGCCTCGCAGCCGCAACCGCACCTTCCACCTCGACGGCGGGTGCATTGTCGGAACCCATGGCATCAACAGCTACAACAATTCTTTCTTCCAAGGAAGTAATCCTTTACTCTTCCTTCTGTTCAATAACCTCTTTGCCTTTATAGGTGCCGCAATTTGGGCATACCCGATGAGGCGCTTTAGGCTCCTTACACTGGGAACAGAGGGAGATGCCGGGGGCCTGCAGGCCGTCATGGGAACGCCGAAGATTTTTTTTGGACTTTGAAACTTTTCTTTTGGGTACTGCCATTCTGTTTTTTCTCCTTAATCACAGTTTATGGAAAAACCAGACGGGATTCCTGAACATCAAGCGTCAGCGGTTTTTCTTTTTGTTAATTTCCAGACCAGCAAGGTTCTGGAATTTTGGGTTAAACACAGCCTTTTCACAATTGCACCCGCCGAGATTAAGATTAGTACCGCATTGGGGGCATAGTCCACGGCAATCTTCACGGCACAAGGGCTGTATGGGCAAGGCCATAAGAATTTGATCCTGGATGGATTCGGTCAGATCAATTTCGTCATCCCTGAAGATGACCAGTCCGGCTTGTTCGGCTTTTATTTCGTACTCACCCTGTATTAAGCTCTCAGGGTCAGTATCCGGTTGAGAGGTAAAATTCAGAGCGAAATCAGCGTGAAGGGGATGAATAAAATCTTCGAGGCAGCGACTGCACTGGAAGCGAACAGATGTCTCAATACGCCCCTCCGCCCTGTACATATCATTGACCCGGTAAATATCCAGGGAAATGATCACCGGCGAGAGAAATTCGCAGTTAATGCTTTCAGACAGGTCTGTCAGCATCGGAAAGGTATGGGCCGGTTCCTCAAACCGAAATAACTTTTTCCCCTTCAGGGTTTGAACCGAAATTTTCAATTCGCTCTACGCCCTCGGTATCAAATAGGCTAGTATAGAAACCGGGTGATCTTTGTCAAGAAGAAAAGCCGACCCGAAACCTGAATTAAAGCCTTGAAATTTTTCCTTTATATCATTCCGTCGTTATTTGCAAGAAATTAATGAACCGAGTATCCCTTTGTCGCCAAAATCCTACTTTTTCCCCTGCCAAGGAGTTTTAACCTATGCCACACAATAATTTTTCCGAACCGTTCATAGCACTTCTGGATGTGGTCGCACGCCTTCGCTCCCCTCAAGGCTGCCCATGGGACGCCCAACAGACCCCCCAAAGCCTGAAACCCTACCTTCGGGAAGAGTGCTACGAGGTTCTTGAGGCCATTGATCAGGCTTCGCCGCAGGCCATTATGCAGGAACTGGGAGATCTGCTTCTCCAGATTGTGCTTATCGCCCGCATGTTCGAGGAGACCAAACAGTTTGATATCGGCGACGTTGCCAAAAGCATAACTGAAAAACTTATTCGCCGTCACCCCCACGTTTTCGCGGGAACCCGGGTGGAAAGCCTGGAGGCTCTGAACATACAGTGGGATAATATCAAAGCCCGCGAGCAGGGCCTTGATTCCGGCCAGCCCGGTCTTCTCAATAATGTTCCCAAAGATCTCCCGGCCCTGGCCAAGGCACAAAAGGTTACATCCAAAGCCAGCCGCGTGGGATTTGATTGGCCCGACCCCAGGGGGGTCTTTGAAAAGATTAACGAAGAATTACAAGAGTTCCGCAAGGCTTGGGAAAATTCCAACAAAACGGAAATGGAAGATGAATTCGGAGACATTCTGCTATCCCTTGTCAACCTGGCGAGATTTCTCGACATCGAAGCGGAAGATACCCTGCAAAAAAGCGTAAACCGATTTCAGAGCAGGTTCGAATACCTTGAAAAACAACTGAAACACCAAGGCATAAACATCCGGGAAGCTACCCTGGAAGATATGGACCGCCTCTGGGAAGCCGCCAAAAGAAAAGAACAGGCCCTCACCCGCTGCGGAACCGAAAAAAGTCGATAAAGCGGGTAGTTCTACCACTTGTCCACAAACTTTGTTGATAACCTGTGAAAAAGCTTGTGAACATCCTAGGCTGCTCTAAGGCCTATAACCCCTTTAGCAGGTTGCCTAATTTTTATGCACACTATTTTTTCATTTAATTTCAGCAAGTTAAGTTTCTTCATTAGATAATTTCTGATAACTAAAAATATTTTATTAGGACTTGACTAATAAAGCAGAAAATCTGTTATAAATTTTTAAAAATTGAACTTTTTCAACAATTTTTCAGGCTTTAACTACCTGAAAAATAATCATTCACTAATTTGCAATTGTCAAGGTTATTAACAGCATTAAATAATTGAGCCTGTTTGGTCCCGCCTGGATGACGGGAATATCTTGATTTCAGTGGTTTTGGATAAACAACAGGAAATGCGATTTTGCCATGACAGGAGATTGTTGCTGAGAAAATTGTAAACGAAAAAAACCTATTTTTCTTTATTTTTTGATTTTTTGGGACATTTTTTAGATAATTTACCTTAACTTTCTGCATTCTCTGCGTAAGAGGCTCCCCGGCAATTGCCGCCAGTCTCTCCCCTGTATCGAAAAGATTTATCCATCTCCTTTGACCGTCGGCGGGGTGCCACTCCCTCGCCGCAGCATTTTATTCTTCACCAGCGCCACGGCCTGGGTGGCTGCTTCAATTCTGCAAACCATGCAACCCGCCATGAATACAAGACATCCTGTAGTAACGGCAGCAAAAAGAATTAACCCTTTGACGCCCAAAGCCCCCTGGGAATCCCAGTTGCCCAGACGCAGAAGCCCCCAGACAACAGACCCCATCACCGCACTTACAGGAAACAGGGGAACAATTTCACGCACCAGGGACCGGCCGCCAAGGGGGCCGATTTTCCTTCTTAAAGCGAACAGCAAAAGAAGGCTGTTGACACCTGCCGCCAGGGTGACAGCCGCAGCAAGACCGATATGTTGCCAGAACTGCATAAAAAGAAGCCCCAGTCCCGCACTGACCAGCAAGGTCCAGAAGGAAATCACCACCGGGGTCCGGGTATCCTTTAAGGCAAAAAAGACCGGCACCAGCACCCGGCTGACGCCGACCAGCACCAGGCCGGGAGCATAAGCAACCAAAGCAAAAGCGGTCATCCGAACATCCTGGAAATCGAAGGCCCGATCCATAAAGAATATACTGAAAACCGGAATGGCACACAGGGTCAATCCAACAGCTGCCGGAATAGTGATAACCGCAATCAGGTTCAAGGAAAAGCGCAGGGAATTCTTCAGCTCATCGAGATCGTTGACAGCCGATTGTCGGCTCATGGCCGGTAAAACGGCCTGGGCCAGAGATGCGATGAATATCCCCTGGGGAAATTCGAAAAGTCGCTGCGCATAATAAAGGTAGGAGACACTTCCTTCGGCCAGAAAGGAGGCCAGCAACCGGCTAACCGCGATATTGATCTGGTATATGGCGACGCCGGCAATACCCGGAACCATTAACATAAGGGTTTTTTTTACCAGCGGGTCCCTGAAATCAAAATTAAAACCCGGCAACATCCCTTTTTTCTTGAGAAGGGGAAGTTGAGCCGCCAACTGGACAACACCACCCACCAGCACACCCAGGGCAAGAGCGAGCACGGGAGGATCGCAAAAGGGTGAAAGAATCAGGGCCGAGGAAATAATTGCCAGGTTCAAAAAGAGGGGGGACAGCGAGGGCAGAAAATAGTGGTCAAGGACATTCAGAATTCCGGTCACCAGAGCCAGGAGACTGACGAACAGTAGATAAGGGAACATGACACGGTTGAGGAGGTCCGTAAGGCCGAGCTTTCCCGGGATGGAGGCGAAACCGGCTCCAAACATCTTGACCAGAAAAGGAGAGCCCGATATTCCTATGAGGGTAAAAACCGTCAGAACTATAAAGAGGAGGGTCCAGCATTTGCTGGCAAAACGGCGGGCTTCTTCCCTGCCCCGCAGATGATAAACTTCTGAAAAGATAGGCACAAAAGCGGCGCTCATGGAGCCTTCGGCAAAAAAACGACGAAAGAGATTGGGGATGGTGAAGGCCAGAAAAAAGGCGTCGGTGGCGAAACCAGCTCCGAATAAACGGGCAATTACCATATCGCGGATGAGACCGGCTACCCTGCTGAGGCCGGTGGCTATTCCCATCAGGCCGGTCGCCTTATAAATGCGATTCTTTTCAGACAATAGCGACATCCAATCAAAGAGACTGTCCCGTACAAGAGGACAGCAACGCCAATAGAAAAGACACCTGAGCCCGAAAGGTGTCAGTCGAACTTCAACCCAACTTTTTGAACGGAAATTTTTCTTTTTCCGGCAACTGACAAAGTAAAGTGCCGCGGTTTTTTTACAAACAGGGATTAATTTAAATTAATCCCTGTTTGTAATTTGATAACTAACCGTTTTTAATAGTTTTTCTATTTTTTGATAAACCTTTTTTTTCTTGACGGGGAAATATAGACAATGCTATATATTGCATTCTCAGTGTCACAATACACGCTAATCGATGCGAAACACTATCAGGAGGAAAAGGTCTTGGCAAATCACAAATCAGCTGTCAAAAGAAATAAACAGAACATGGTTCGCAATACACGCAATTCAAATATCCGCTCAGCCTTACGGACCTTGGTCAAAAAAGTGCGCGTGGCCGTAGCCCAAAACGATGCTGAAGCCGCCGCTGCTGAGCTTTCCCGGGCCGTCCCTTTCATCGACAAAGCCGCCACCAAAGGGGTAATCCACAAGTCGACAGCAAGCCGCAAAATCGGCCGTCTGACCAAACTGGTCAATAGCATTCGATGAAAAAAACTGTTATCCGGCACCCAAAGGGCCCCTTTTTGAGGGCCCTTTTTTAGTGCCGGAAATTTTCGAAAAAATCCTGCTATCAGCTGAATTTCTGGAAAAAACTTATTTAATTTAAGCCATTTTTGTGACAAGCCCCAAATCCGCCCAGCTCCTTACGGCCCATCAGACGGCAAAAAAAGCTTTCCAAAACGGGGGCGCAATTACAGCCGGTTGTTTTGAGAAGCTTGTCAGTTTCCAAAAGCAGTTCAAACACCTGCCTCATTTCCGCCACGGAATAATTGTCGGCCTGCTCCTGCATGGTATCGTAAAAAAAGCGGTTAATGCCGACCTTGCCTGAAATGACCGTTTTATCCAAGCCCTGCTTGCGAAGGGCACGAATCGTCCAGAGCTGCCGGAAATGGCGGGTGATCATGGTGAGAATAAACTGAGGCGCCACCCTCTCCTCCAACTGTTCCTGAAGGCAAACCAAGGCGTTGGCCACCCGCCTTCTTCCCAAGGCATTCAGCAAATCAAAAATACTGGCCTCGCCGCCCTCAGAGCTGGAGTTGACGACATCCTCGACTTCAATGTTTTTCCGCTCCCCCAGAAACTGGAAAAGCTTGTCCATCTCCCCTTGGAGACGCCGCATATCTGTCCCGCCGCGATGGCAGAAAAGTTCAAGGGCCTCCTTTGAAAAACGTCTCCCCTTCTCGGCGGCTTTTTTGCGCACCAAGTCCGGCACCTGATAGTCACGCAGTTTTTTGAATTCGACCCAGTCAGCATGCTTTTGAAGAAGTTTCTTTAAAGCGCCCTTATTGTCCAGACGCTCTGCAGTCATGACCAACAGGGTTTCCGGAGCCGGGTTCTGAAGATATTCAGCGAGAGTATCCTGCCCTCCACTGGAAAGCTCATGAAGGTTGCGTAGAAGCAGCAATCTCTTTGCCGCCAGAAAAGGATAGGTGCGTGCCGCATTGAGGACCGTCTCCATGTCAGCCTCGCGGCAGGCAAACTGCTGAAAATTAAAATCGAAATTGGAACGATCGAGATAGGAATCCTGCAGGAGGCTGATAAGCTCCTCAAAGCCATACGACGCTTCCCCGATAAAAAGCGAAAGAGGCTGGATTTCTTTTTTCTTAAGCTTTCCTTTGAACTCAGCGGGTGTCATTGCCAAAAAGATCTCCGGGAACTCCAAGTTTTGGGTCGTGCCCAAAAAGCGTTGCCGTCTGGTCGCTGTGACCCAGCCTGCAACAAACGCTGAGGTAGGAAGGCGGATTTTCAAACCGGTTTGTCATGGTTCGTTTTGTTGGCGATGGGTCGGCTGCGCCCATTCCCAGGGCCGTATAATCACAGCCCCGGGACTAAACAGTCGCTGTCCAGGCACCGGGGAAACCCCTGCCGAGACCGCCAACCCCATGGTCCCGGACAGTTGCAGAGCGGACTAAAAATTTTCCGTCATGCGGGAATAAAGTTCGTCGGCAAGCCTCTTGGCGACGGCTTCCTGAGCAAAAGCTTCAGCGTCCTCCTCGGCCCCCCGATCATCTGAGGAAGAATACTCCTGATCCCAGAAAACCGTCCCTTTCCAGAGTACCGACCGGTCCCCGGCTTTGCGCAACTCGGCGGTACAGCCAATGTGGGAGCGGTATTCAACAATGGAGTCGCCCTGATCATAAGCGACGGCATCCCGACCGTAACTGGAGATAACCCCGGAAAGGATGCCGTCTGCCTTTCCGGGATCTTCGACTATGTCAATTTTCCCGGTCCGGGCAAACTTCTCAATTACCCGGTTGGTAACTTGATTCTCAAGAAAAGCCTCCCGGGTTTGATTGTCAAAGAGTTCCACATAGAGATTGCGGATGCCGCCGGGCAATTGGTCTGTCTCTCCGGCAAAATGGTATCCGCATCCACACAGGGAAAAACCCACCAACAAAAAAAGAATAAGACGCATCATTTGACCACGATATTGACAAGGCGCTTAGGCACGACAACCATCTTGCGAATCTCCTTGCCCTCAACGAAACGGGCCACATTGCCATCGGCCAGGGCTGTTTGCTTGACGGTTTCGGCATCGGCCTCGGCAGCCACGGTGATTTTCCCCCGTACCTTGCCATTGACCTGGACCACAATCAGGATCTGTTCCTGGGCCAGGGCCGCCTCGTTCCACTCGGGCCAACCCGCCTCGGAAACACAGCCATCCTGCCCGAGAGCTGACCAGAGTTCTTCCGCAATATGGGGAACAAAAGGCGCCAGAAGCCGAACCAGGGCCAGGATTGATTCCCTCAGGGCAGCAGGAATCTTACCCTTGTCTTCCACCCCGCTGATGGCATTTATCAACTCCATAATGGCCGCGATGGCAGTATTGAAATGGAAGCGGTCATCGATATCCTCGCTGACCTTTTTGATGGTCTGGTGAGTAACCCTCCGCAACTCCTTGGCCACCTTTTGAGTTTCCGGTTCGGAGCCGTCTTCGCTGCCGGCGGAAAGAATGGCGAGACTGTCGAAAGCCAGGCGCCAGACCCGGTTCAAAAAACGGAAACATCCCTCGACGCCCTTTTCGCTCCATTCCAGGGCTTTCTCGGGCGGTGACGCGAAAAGGCAGAAAAGACGAGCTGTGTCGGCACCGTATTGCTCAATCAGGGTATCGGGATCAATGACATTGTTCTTCGATTTGCTCATCTTCTCAATGCGCCCCAGTTCAGCCACCTTTCCACACTTGGAGCATTTCCCGTCCTCAACCTCTTCGGGATAGAGCCAGCCGTGCTCGGGGCATTTCTGGGTCTCCATGCAGACCATGCCCTGGGTAAGAAGATTGGTGAAGGGCTCATCAATACCGACGTAACCGAGGTCGCGCAAAATTTTGGTATAAAAACGGGCGTAGAGCAGATGCATGACCGCGTGTTCAACGCCACCGATATACTGGTCAACCGGCAACCAGTAATCAACGGCCGACCTGTCAACCGGCCCACGATCGAAATGGGGACAGGCATAGCGCAGGAAATACCAGGAGCTTTCAACAAAGGTGTCGAAGGTGTCGGACTCGCGCCGTGCAGGAGCCCCACAGGCGGGACAGGCGACCTCGACGAAATCCTTTTTCCTGGCCAGGGGGCTGCCACCCTCAGCGGTCAGTTCGACATCGGGTGGCAAAACGACCGGAAGGTCCTTTTCCGGGACCGGCACAACCCCGCAGGCGTCACAGTAAATGATGGGGATGGGTGTCCCCCAGTAGCGTTGGCGGGAAACCCCCCAGTCGCGGAGGCGAAAATTGACCTTGCGCTCGCCGATACCCTTGGTCTCCAGATAATCGGCAATCTTGTCCTTGGCGCTTTCATTGTCGAGACCGTTAAACTCCCCGGAGTTGACCATGGTGCCAGGTTCGGTATAGGCCTCGGTCATGGTCTCAGGCGACAGCTCCCGGCCTGGCGGCTGGATTACGACGGTCATGGCCAGTTCGTAGCGCCTGGCAAACTCGAAGTCACGCTGGTCATGGGTCGGTACCGCCATGACCGCGCCGGTGCCGTAATCCATGAGAACAAAATTGGCCAGCATGATCGGCATCCGCAGATTGGTCAAAGGGTTGATGCAGTAAGCACCGGTAAAGACCCCTTCTTTCTCGAAATCTTCGCTGGTGCGGTTGATCTTGTCCTGTTTGCGGACTTTGTCAATAAAGGCCTGAACTTCTGCCCGGCAGTCATCGGTGGCCAGCTTGAGCGCCAGGGGGTGTTCAGGGGCGAGGCTCATGAACGTGGCGCCGAACAGGGTATCCTGGCGGGTGGTAAAAACGCGGATTTTTTCTTCAGAATTCTCGAGGGGAAAGTCGATTTCACAACCGATACTGCGTCCGATCCAATTGCGCTGCATGATGAGAACAGGCTCGGGCCAGCCTTGAAGCTTGTAGGTATCGTCGAGAAGCTCCTGGGCATAATCGGTGATCTTGAAAAACCACTGCTCCAGTTCTTTGTCTTCAACGATCGTACCGCAACGCCAGCAACCGCCGTCCTCGACCTGCTCGTTGGCCAGAACCGTCAGGCATTCGGGACACCAGTTAACCGAGGAGTGCTTCTTATAAGCGAGCCCTTTTTCGAACATCTTGAGAAAAATGAGCTGTTCCCATTTGTAATATTCAGGGTCGCAGGTGGCGAGTTCCCTGCTCCAATCATAGGAAAAACCCATCTTTTTCAACTGGGCTTTCATATTGTCGATATTGTCATAGGTCCAGGAGGAGGGATGGATCCCGCGCTTGATGGCGGCATTTTCAGCAGGCATGCCGAAGGCATCCCAACCCATGGGATGAATGACGTTGAAACCCTGCATCTTCTTGAAACGGGCTACAACGTCGCCGATGGAATAGTTGCGTACATGCCCCATATGAATCCGGCCGGATGGATAGGGAAACATTTCAAGAAGATAGTACTTCTGTTTCCCGGCCTCCACAGAGGCTTTGAAAGACTCCTCTTTTTCCCAGATATCCCGCCACTTTTTTTCAATGGCTTTCGGGTTATAACGTTCCTCCATTCTTCTCCTCCACGACATCAGAGCACCGCTCAAAAAATGACTACCGGCTTATGCCGGTAGTCAGTAAATATATCCAAATATAAAAAACCCGACATGAGAGTGCATACCCCTTTGGGTTGCCCAGCGGCCGGCAGGTATTGGCAGGATTATTTGGCCCGATAGGTGATGCGGCCGCGGGTAAGGTCATAAGGTGAGAGTTCCACCGTCACCCGGTCACCGGGAAGAATCCTGATGTAAAATTTGCGCATCTTACCGGAAATATGGGCCAGAACAACATGACCGTTGTCCAGCTCAACACGAAACATGGCATTCGGCAGTGGTTCAATCACCTTGCCTTCGACCTCAATTGCTTCTTCTTTTGCCAAAACCACCTCCAGAACACAGGTTAAAAAATTTAATTACAATTTCGAAACGACATATTAAACATAAAATCCCAGGCTCTTGTCAAGTACGGAGACAGAAGCGACAGACTTTCGTTCACCTTTAAGGCGTTAGAATCAAAAACAGCAGATGAGAAAGGGTCAGGAGATATTGCGACTATTCTGCAGGCATTTCTGGATGGTTTCAATAACAGTGGAAGACTTGAAAGGTTTGGTAATGTAACTGACGGCACCGGCATTCATCCCTTTTTCAATATCCTGCGGCCTTCTCTTGGCCGTGAGCATGACCACCGGTATGTGCCGGGTTTTTTCATCATTCTTGATGCGCCGGCAAACTTCAAAACCGTCCATTCCCGGCATAATGACATCAAGAAGAACCAGGTCAGGTCGATAGTCGCAAATGACACCCAGAGCTTCCTCCCCACCTGTGACACCTTTGACGTCGTACCCCTTGGAGGTCAGAAGAATACATTCCAGTTTCAGAAGACAGTTTTCGTCTTCCACAATCAAAATTTTTCCGGCAGGCAAATAAGCCTCCTTGAAAAGGGATCAACAGCACTGGTGTTTGCTTTATAAAACTTACCATCTTAATGCCTTTTCGCAACCAGCCGTCGTGCAAACAGGAATCAATCCTTTTTGCGGTCCTTGAAAACCAGACGCACGGGTGTCCCTTCAAAGCCAAAAGCATCGCGCAGGCGATTTTGAATAAAACGCCGATAATAGAGGTGAATCCCCTCGGAGCGACTGGCGAAAACCGTAAAAGTGGGAGGGCGTACACCGGTCTGGGTGATGTAAAACAGCTTAACCCGCTTGCGGTGAAAAACCGGCGGCGGCAACTTTTCAATCGCTTCCTGAAGAACCCTGTTGAGAGCAGGAGTGCCGATAGACCGGTTGAACTGTTCAAAAACCTTTTCAACCTCCTTAAATATTTTGGCTACCCTCTGTCCGGTCAGGGCCGAGACGAAGAGGATGGGCGCGAAGGGAAGAAATTTAAAAGCGGAACGCACCTCATCGCTGAAATTCCCGAAGGTCGTGTTGTCCTTGTTGACCAGGTCCCATTTGTTGATGACAATGACAACGGCCCGATTTTTTTCGAAAGCATAGCCGGCAACGGTAAGGTCCTGCTCAGTAATCCCCTTCTCCGCGTCAATGACCATGACCACGACATGGGAGCGGGAAACCGCTTTGATGGCCTGCAGGGCGCTGATCTTTTCAAGCTTTTCATCGACCCGGCTTTTACGCCTGAGACCCGCGGTGTCAATGAGCCGGTAGCGTTGCCGGTTGTAGATGAAATGAGTGTCTATACTATCCCTGGTGGTGCCCGGAATGGGGCTGACCAGCACCCTCTCCTGGCCGAGAATACGATTGATGAGGGAGGATTTCCCGACGTTGGGACGGCCGATAATGGAGACTCGAACCTCGTCCTCGTCTGTCTCCTGGCCCGCATCCGGTAAAATTTCAAGAATTTCTTCCATCAGCGAGCCGACGCCATGGCCGTGCTCGGCAGAAATAAAATAGAGGTTGTCCATGCCGAGGCCATAGAACTCGGTGGCTTCCATTTCCAGGGCCGGGGAATCGACCTTGTTGACAACATAAAAAACCGGTTTGTCCTGTTTTCGCAGAATAGCGGCAATTTCCTGGTCCGAGGGCGAAATACCGCCGCGCCCGTCCAGGAGAAAAACGATGACATCGGCTTCCCGGATCGCTACTTCGGTCTGCTCGCGCATGCTGGAAAGAATGACGTTTTCGGTGGCGGCTTCGTATCCGCCGGTATCTACCAGCAAAAACGGCCTGCTGAAATGCCGCACCTCGGCATAGTTGCGGTCTCTGGTAACACCGGGAAAATCTTCGACGATGGCGCGGCGCTCTTTGGTTATGCGGTTGAAGAGGGTCGATTTCCCGGCATTGGGCCGCCCGACAATGGCAACAGTAGGAATCATAATTATCTCTTGTAAAGCCCGGAGCATGCGCCCGACAGGCAGCTTAGAAAAAGGGTCTGGTTAGCTTCCCCCTTCGACGCAGCACGGCAGAGGGGGTCGTTTTGGAAATCAGACTGACAGAACGTAAAAGGAAAGAATGCGCCTCCGGAGGGCGCGATCCCCGTATCATGAACCCGGAGAGAAATCTGTAAATGGACTGGGCGCTGATAATGCCGGCACCCTGTTAATCGTGGTAACCGAATTCCTTCATTTTGCCAGGGGACCGGGTCCAATTCTTCACTACCTTGACAAAAGTTTTAAGATAGACCCGGGTGCCGAGAAACTCCTCCAGGCCGCGCCTCGAATTCTCGCCGATCATGCGAATCATTTTCCCTTTGTGGCCCAGAACGATTTTTTTGTGGGTTTCCCGCTCAACAACAATAACCGCTGCGATCTCAACGATATCATCTTTTTCATTAAAGGTTTCAATATAAACAGCAGTACCATAGGGAATTTCCTTATGGGTAAGTTTCAGTATCTGCTCCCGGATTATCTCCGCTGCGAAAAAACGCTCGGGCAGGTCGCTGATCATATCCGGCGGATAGAGGGGCGGGCCCTTGGGAAGGCGCCGCCGCAGGGCAGCCAAAAGCTCTTCCAAACCTTCGCCTTTGAGAGCGGAAACCGGGATGATCTCCGTGAACCCGAAAACCTCGTTATATTTCTGCATGACGGGAAGCAGCTTTTCCCGCGGGAAGAGATCAATTTTATTGATAACCAGAAGGGTCTTCACCCGCTTGCCTGACAAGGCCTCAAGAAATCTTTCGGTCAGAGCCTCGACCCGGTCCCCGGGCTCCACCAGGAAAAGAATGAGGTCGACATTGTCGCAGGCCGAAAGGGCCTGCTCGAGCATGAAACGATTGAGAGCCTTTTCCCCCTGATGAAGCCCGGGGGTGTCGAGAAAAAGAATCTGGCAGTCGGCCTCGTTGTGAATACCGAGAATACGGTTGCGGGTGGTCTGGGGTTTTCTCGAAACGATACTGACCTTCTGGCCAAGTAAGGCGTTAAGGAGGGTCGACTTGCCGACGTTCGGCTTGCCGACCAGGGACACGAACCCTGTACGAAAATCATCCTGAAGGTTGTTTTCCGGCATTATCTCCTACCCCGAAGTTTCATTCAGTCATCCGAATCCTGAAGGGCCTGGCGGGCAGCCTCCTGTTCAGCGGCTTTCTTGGTTTTGCCCTGACCCTGGCCGAGGATTGTACCGCCGCAAGCCACCTGGCAGGTAAAAAGCTTTTTGTGGTCCGGTCCCTCGGCAGCCAGCACCTTGTAAACCGGAATTTCCTGTTTGCGGCCTTGAAGCCATTCCTGAAGGCGGGTTTTGAAATCCATCCCTTCCTTGCGGCTGGCCGCCTTGTCAATATGTTCAACGACAAGGGGCAAAACCACTGTACAGGTCTTCTCAAAACCACTGTCGGAAAAAACCGCCCCCAGAAGCGCTTCGAAAGCATCGGCAATCAGGCTCGCCTTCTGCCGCCCGCCGCTCATGGCCTCGCCTTTGCCGAGAAGCAGAAAATCCCCCAGCCCCAGATTGCGGCCGATGCGGGCCAAACTTTTTTCGTTGACCACCTCGGCCCGGATACGGGTCAGCTGCCCTTCGTCCATTTCCGGATACCGGCAAAAGATATAGTCGCTGACAATCAGTTCAAGGACCGCATCGCCAAGAAATTCAAGACGTTCGTTATGGGAACAGGCGCCTGAGCCTATCTGTTCGTTACTGAAGGATTTATGTGTCATGGCTTCAACAAAACGCTCATGCTCACGGAAAACATAGCCTAAAGCCTGCTCGATAGTCCGGCGTGAATCTTCCAAAGAGTGGTTATCTTTTTCCATCGCTCGTTTTACCCGGGAAATAATATATAGAAAAAAACGGTTTGACTGCTGAAAAGGGCGGAAAATATGTCGATGGAAAAAACGCTTTTCCTTGAATATCCCCCGACCCCTCCTTATAATGACCTGATTTAAAAAATCAAGCAATTTCCACTTTTTAACAAAAAACACCGAGCATGTCACTTTTTATTACATTCGAAGGGGTTGAAGGTTCCGGGAAATCCACCCAAATCCTCTTGCTGGCAGAAACCCTGCGGCAGGGCGGCTTCAACGTCCTCACCACCAGGGAGCCGGGAGGCTGCCCCTTAAGCGACAAAATTCGCCATCTCCTCCTTCATCCGGACCAGGGAGAGGTCGCCTCCGAAACGGAACTTTTCCTTTACCTGGCCGCACGTGCGCAGCACGTTTTTGAGATCATCCGGCCCGCTTTGGCCGCAGGTAAAATTGTCCTGTGCGACCGCTTTGCCGACGCCACCACCGCCTACCAGGGTTTTGCCAGGGGCCTGGATTTATCACTTATCCACCGCTTCAACGACTTTGCTGTTGGCGGTCTGGTCCCCGATCTGACCCTGCTTCTCGACATGCCCGTTGAGAACGGCCAGGAGCGGCTGGCCCACCGCAACCACACCACAGGATCACGCCGCGACCGCCTCGAACTTGAGCCCGACACATTTCACGAGCGGGTTCGCCAGGGTTATCTTTGCCTGGCCAGGGACTACCCGGAGCGTTTCAGGGTGGTAAACGCTCTTGCCGGCAGGGAAGAGCTGGCTCTTGAGATTTCAACTCTCGTTGAACCTTTCCTGGCAGAGGTGAATTGATGCCTTATTCCCAAATTTTAGGGCATGACAGGCAGAAACAGCTTTTGTCCAAGGCTCTGTCAGCCGACCGCCTGGCCTCCGCTTATCTTTTTTCGGGCCCTGAGGGGGTCGGAAAAAAGCTGCTTGCCAAAGCCTTTATCAAAAACCTTTTCTGCGTCAACGGAAACTCCTGTGGCCACTGCCGAAGCTGCCGTCAATTTGAAGAGGGAAATCACCCCGACTTCATTTTCCTTGACGGCACCCCTTCAACCATTAAAATCGACGACATCCGCGCTGTTCAGAAAGGACTCCACTTTCGTCCGGCTGAAGCCGACCACCGGGTCTGCCTCATCGACGGAGCGGAAAAGATGACCCACGCAGCCCAGACAGCGCTGTTGAAAAGTCTCGAGGAGCCTAAGCTCCACACCATGTTTATCCTTGTCTCCGCCAACGCCGAGGCCCTTCTGCCGACCATCCGCTCGCGCTGCCAGAATTTGAAATTCAACCGCCTTCCTGTGGAAGCCCTGCGCGGAAAATTCAGCCAAACCCTGGAAGAAGACCAGAACCATGCGGCTCTCCTGGCAGCCCTCGCTGACGGCAGTTTTAAGAACAGTCTCAGCGACAAGCGCGATTTCTATCTTCAGGAAAGACCGGAAATTCTTCAGGATTTCACCCGACTCCCGCTCCTGGAGTCCCATGTCGACGCCTACTTTACCCTGGCCGGGAAACTGGCCGCGAAAAAAAACCTGATACCCGATATCCTGGAAGTGTTTAAACTGTTCTTCCGTGACACCCTTTTCGAACTTCAGGGGCGGCCTGAAAGTGATTTCGTTAATGCCGACCTCGCCGGCCTGGTCCGGCATCAAAGCAGCAAAGAGAGCATCGCCTCAACTTTGAAGAAGCTCGAGGCCATCAGGGATATTGAAGATTCCATCAACAAAAACACCAATCCACAACTATCTTTCGAGGTTCTGCTCATGAGGCTGAGCGATCAGCCCAGCAGCGCGGCCTCGAATCGAACGGTATAAGAAACATGGCACGTCTCGTTTCCGTAAAATTCTGCACCGCCGGACGTCATTATCATTTTGCCGCCGGCGACCTGGAACTTGCCGCCGGTGACAGCGTCATAGTGGAAACCGCGCGAGGCAGAGCTCTCGCCACGGTAGTCACACCCCCCGAAGAAACTCCTGACGAAAAGATGCCCGAGGATGTCAAAGCGGTCCTTCGCAAGGCCACCCCCGACGACCTCCTGCAGGAGAAAAACCATAAAAACCTGGAAAAGGAAGCTTTCAGTTTCTGCCGCAACTGCATTGAGGAACGCGGCATGGTCATGAAACTGGTGCGTGCCGAATATCTCTTCGACGGCTCGAAAATCATCTTCTACTTCACCGCCGACGGCCGCGTCGATTTCCGCGAACTGGTCAAGGACCTGGCTCATCAGTTTCACACCCGCATCGAGATGAAGCAGATCGGGGTCCGCGACGAAGCCAAACTTGTCGGCGGCATCGGCATCTGCGGCCGCCAATTATGCTGCTGCTCTTTTCTCACGGAATTCTCGCCGGTTTCGGTCAAAATGGCCAAGGAACAGGGTCTGGCCCTGAACCCGGCAAAAATTTCCGGCCAGTGCGGCCGTCTTCTCTGTTGCCTGAGTTACGAATTCGACACCTACTGCCACCTCAAGAAACAACTTCCCAAAGGCGGGGAAAGGGTTACGATAAACGGCAAACAGGGGGTCGTCACTGATGTCAATCTCATAAGCCAGAAAATCACCCTCCGCATGGAGGATGACAAACGCCTCACGGTTTCACCCCAGGAACTTCTTGACGGCCGGACAAAACCACCTGAGGTTGAGTTTGAATCTCAACCCGAAACGGCAGAGCGCAAACCCCGGGAAAAAGAGCCGGCCCAGCCAGGCACCCCCCAGGATCAGAGCAAAAGAAGCCGCAAGAGGGGTTCCAGCAGGCGGGGACCGCAAAAACCTGGACAGGGGCAGAAACAGGCCCAGAAACCCGAGCTCAAACCAAAACCGAAGCAAGACCAGGCCCAGCCCCAGCCCGACGGCGATGCCGCTCCCAAACGCAAAAGATCCCGGCCACGCAGAAGGCCGCGCAAAAAACCCGATAACAGCAGCGATAAAAACAATCCCAGGAGAGACACATGAGCAAATCCTTTTACATTACAACGCCCATTTACTACGTCAACGACGTCCCCCACATCGGCCACTCTTACACGACCCTGGCCTGCGATGTCCTGGCTCGCTACAAGAGAGCCCGTGGTTACGACGTCTTTTTTCTGACGGGCACCGATGAACACGGCCAGAAAGTTGAAAAAGCCGCCATAGCCCAGGGGGAAACCCCCCTCGAACTGGCAGACCGGGTGATGAAACGTTTCGAATCCCTGTGGGAGAAGCTCAACATCACCAACACCGACTTCATCCGCACCACCCAGGAACGCCACAAAGTCGGTGTCCAGCATCTCTTTAAAAAGCTCCTCGACCAGGGCGACATCTACCTCGGCGCATACGAGGACTGGTACTGCACGCCGTGTGAAACCTTCTGGACCGAAAACCAGCTTATGAATGGCTGTTGTCCTGACTGTGGCCGGCCGACCGAAAAACTCAAAGAGGAATCCTACTTTTTCCGCATGAGCAAATTCCAGGAGCCTCTGCTTAAACATATCGAGGAAAACCCCAACTTCATTCAGCCGACCTCGCGGCGCAATGAAATCCTCAGCTTTATCCGCGAGGGGCTCCGCGATCTCTCCATTTCGCGGACCTCCTTTTCCTGGGGCATCCCCGTCCCGGGCAACGAAAAACACATCGTCTACGTCTGGTTCGACGCCCTGACCAACTATATTACCGCCCTCACCTATCCCCATGACGACAACGGCAACTTCAGCAAGTTCTGGCCGGTAGATGTGCATGTCATCGGCAAAGATATCCTGCGCTTCCACACCATCTACTGGCCGACCTTTCTCATGGCCGCCGGAATTCCCCTGCCCAAAAAGGTTTTCGCCCACGGCTGGTGGACGGTTGAGGGGAAAAAGATGAGCAAAAGCCTGCGCAACGTCGTCGAGCCCAACATGCTGGTCGACAAATACGGCGTCGATCCGATCCGCTACTTCCTCCTGCGCGAAGTCCCCTTCGGCCTGGACGGCGACTTCTCCCACGCCGCCCTCATTCACCGCATCAATTCCGACCTGGCCAATGACCTCGGCAACCTCGTGAGCCGTTCCAGCGCCATGGTCAACAAATATTTCAAGGGCACCCTCCCCGCTCCCGGCGAAAATGGCCCCGAGGATGAGGATATGATCGCCGCTTTCGAAAAGGGCATCGCCGCCATTGACAACCATCTCGACGCTATGGCCTTCAACAAGGCCCTGCAGGTCATCTGGGAGCTGATCAACAAGGCCAACAAATACATCGACGCCACCCAGCCCTGGGCGCTGGCCAAACAGGAGGACCAGAAGGAACGCCTCGGCACCGTGCTTTACAACCTCCTTGAGGCCATCCGCCTGACAGCCCTGCTGGTCGCGCCTTTTATGCCGGACACGGGGAAAAACATCCTCGCCATACTCGGCACGGAAAGCGACGATGTCACTCTCGAAGGCAACGATGGCTGGGGTGGCCTGAAACCCGGCAGCAGCGTTGAAAAGGCCAAGCCCCTTTTCCCGCGCATCGAGGAATGACGCCAGTTATTAATTTATTGAATCATTGTTCAATCTAATAAAACCGAAATGCCCATTGGACTGGCAAGCCGCAAAACCAGCGGCAGCCTGCCTGATGGGCAATTTCATGCGGGCTTGAAATGGAGGTTCCTGCGAGCCGCCATTTTTTGATTGAACAATCGTTCAACCTTAAAAACCAGCCCTGTACAACCGAACCGCGTTTATAAAGGAACAGCTTTGACTTCCACCCAGACAAAACCTGAAGATATTCTTCCGCCCCTGATTGACAGCCACGCCCATCTTGATGACCCGCGTTTTGCCGACGACCTTGACGCTGTCCTGGAACGAGCCGCGGCCAACGGCATCACCCATATCCTCTCCGTCGGCGGCAACCTTGAGAGTTCCCGGGCCAACCTCGCCCTGGCAGATAAGTGTCCGCAAATCTATACGGCCTTAGGGGTCCATCCCCACGAGTCCAGCCAGGTCACCACTGAAATCCTCCAGGAAATTGAAGGTCTGGCCCGGGCCAATGACAAAGTGGTGGCCATTGGCGAGACCGGCCTTGATTTCTATTACGACAATTCGCCTCGAGATGTGCAGGAATGGGCTTTCAGGCAGCACCTGCAGCTGGCCCAACGCCTTGATCTGCCGGTCATCATCCATGATCGCGACGCCCACGAGGATATTCTCCGCATAGTGCGGGAAGAGTATGCCGGGAAGAAGGTCTCGGGAGTTATCCACTGTTTCAGCGGCGATAGGAAGTTCGCCAGGCAGTGCATTGACCTGGGTTTCTATCTCTCCTTTGCCGGCCCCCTGACCTTCCCCAAAAGCGAGGAGCTGCGCGAAGTGGTGAAAAGCATGCCGGTCGAGCGAATCCTGGTTGAAACCGACTGTCCCTACCTGGCGCCGCAAGGCCATCGCGGCAAGCGCAACGAACCTGCCCTGGTGCGGGTTACGGCGGAAAAGGTAGCCGAGTTGAAAAACCTCTCCATGGCGGACATCAGCCGCATCACCAACCTCAACGTCCACCGCCTTTTCCGCTTCGGCGACATCGACCAGTCGACCAAGATCGCCTACCGCATCCGCGACTCCCTCTACCTCAACATCACCAACCGCTGCACCAACGCCTGTGTCTTCTGCGCCAAGTTCCGCGATTTTACCGTCAAGGGCCACTCCCTCAAGCTCGACCACGAGCCGGACGCCGCCGAGGTCAAACAGGCCATTGGTGATCCTACCCGATATCAGGAGGTGGTCTTCTGCGGTTACGGCGAACCCCTGCTGCGCCTCGATCTGATCAAGGAGGTTGCCGCGTGGCTTAAAGAGAATGGTGTCAGGGTGCGGATCAATACCGACGGCCAGGCCAATCTTGTCCACGGCCGCGACATCCTTCCCGAATTGGCGGGACTGGTGGACGCCGTCTCCGTCTCCCTCAACGCCCCTGATGCCGAAAGCTACCAGCGCATCTGCTGCTCAGCCTTCGGCCCCGAAGCCTACCAAGCCGTTCTCGACTTCATACGCCAGGCGAAGAAAAGGATCCCTTCCGTCACCGCCTCGGTTGTCGGCCTTCCCGGCATCGACGTCGAGGAATGCCGCCGCATCGCCGAGGAACTCGGCGTTGATTTCCGCCTCAGGCAGTATGTGGAGACGCACTGATTACGTAAATTTTCAATTATCCAAAGGACTTTTGACACCCAATCGGTTCTGTGTCGCTACGTGGGTATAGATCATGGTGGTCTGGATACTGGAATGCCCCAGCAATTCCTGAATGGTGCGAATGTCGTATCCCGCCTCCAATAGATGGGTGGCGAAACTGTGACGGAAGGTATGAGGGCTGGCCTGTTTCAAAATGCCAGCCTGACGTACTGCCTTTTTTACCGCTTTTTGCACACTTGAGGGATCGATATGATGCCGGCGCATCTTGCCGCCTCTGGGATCTTGGGAGATTTTCGAAGCCGGGAAAAGATATTGCCATGCCCATTCCTTCCCGGCCGTTTTATATTTGCGTTCCAAAGCAAAAGGAAGATAGACCTCCCCCATTCCCTTCGCCAAATCCTGTTCATGTAAACTTCAGACTTTTTTCAGATGGTCATCAAGAAAAGGTTTCAACTGATCTGGAAGAAGAGTAACCCGATCTTTCATGCCTTTGCCGTCGCGAACGGTAATCTGGCTCCGCTCAAAGTCAATGTCCTGGACCCGCAATCGCACACATTCCATGAGACGCAAACCGCTACCGTAAAGGAGTTGCGCCATTAATTTGCAGTCTCCAGTCATGAACGACAGCACCTTGCGAGCTTCTTCTTTCGATAAAACTACCGGCAATTTCACCGGCTTTTTAGCTCGTTCCATTTGGCCGAAGTCCCCCATCTCAATGCCGAGGACCTGTTTGTAAAGGAAAACAATGGCATTAAGAGCTTGATTCTGGGTGCTGGCAGCCACATTCAGGTCGGTTGCCAAGTGGGAAATAAAACGGCTGATATCATTTTCGTCCAAGTCTTTCGGATGGCGTTTGTTATGAAACAGGATATAGCGTTTAATCCAATTTATATAGGCTTCCTCGGTCCGGATGGAGTAGTGCTTTTTGCGAATGATCGATCTGACTTGGTCGAGAAGTTTCATGGCTGCATGTTTGTCAGAGGATTTTAGGGGTCATTATTAAGATATCCAAAAATTTTTACTAGGAAAACAGTGGCCATAGTGATAATTTACATGATTATTCTTAATAATCTCCCGATTTTTTTTAAAAAGAATTTTGGTCATTTTCTTCGCTGATAAAAGGTGTGTAATTATAGGTTATTAGACATGGATCGGATCATTTGGCAGTTTAAAAGGGAAAAGCAGCTTGGTTATCCTGTCTTTTCCCTTAGGACCTGCAAACTTTAAACGGGGAACTTTTTGGAATTAAACGAATCGGGCTAACCATTCCGCAAAACAATACGGAAAGTAGTCCGCCTACACTATGTTAGATTTTAAGAGCCGACTTCATGCAATTTATTCTTTCCAAAACATTTAATCATGGCACCAAAAACCCAATAGTCGCTAGAACCCTTCCCCAGTGGAGTGAGCTATTCCATTTCTATGAAATTACGAAAGAACAAAAAAATAATCTTTCATCGGTGCTCCACGATGGGATAATGGTTCGTCTTTTAGCTTGCTACGACATAGCTTATGAGATCTGTCTCAAGGAGTCCGAGATTTTAGAGCATTTCTCAAAAACTGGTCTTGAAGAGCAAGCAGGTGGTCGAGTTGTCAACCTAACACAAATTATCGGTCTAAAAGAAAAAGCAGAATCTTTTCTTTATCAGGCAAAGTCAACGCTTCGTGACTTCGTTCAAGTTTTTAACCTGAATCCGTGAGAATACAATCGTAAAAACTTCTCGCGAATATTATTAAACAGCTGATTTTATTAGTAAATTATGTTATTATT
>JAFGRU010000105.1 GCA_016934985.1 Deltaproteobacteria bacterium | reverse complement strand
TCTTTGGCGGTGTAATAGTTCAATGATTTTGTGGTATCATCCTGCATATAATTAACACTCGCTAAAGGTTGAAAAATTATGGACAAATATTTCGAGACAATTCTTCGGCAAACGGAACAATATTACGGGTTTTTGACGGATCGCCTGCTGACTCGGCAGGACAATCTTTTTAAAACTTACCTGTGGTCCGCATCTTTGGCTTTAACCATCAACTTGGCGATGCTGAAAGACCGTTTTTCGTTGCCGCTTGACGCCTGGGAATTTTTCAGTCTTATTTCTCTTGCCTTGGCATTCCTGGCCGTCCTGGGCTGTCTCTACTCTTTGCGTGGCCGCGACAATGAAACCGTCCTCTATCCCGACCTTTCCGCCTATTTGGGTTACCTCGATAATCCCGATTTCGATAAAGACAAGACCATGCGGACCCTGATCGGGCAATGGTTCGATAACATCAATCAGGAAAGAGCCAAGCAAAGCTTACGAGCACAAAAACTACGGTCCATATCAAAGGTGTTGTCCTTTTCTTTTGCCGCGCTGGCATTGGCCGGGGCGGCGCTTTTCGTGTTATAAATCACCAGGGAAGGAGGTGATTCTAGTGTCTGATGATAAGCCCGACAAAAATGGCGAGGCCCAGCCCCCAAAAGACCAGGCCCCGCCGCCGCAATGGGATGTTTCCACTCACAGTGAAGACGGCTCCCATACCACGGAATTTGAAATTGAAATTGAAAAGAGCATCCCGAAAAAGAAATAAAGCCATTCTGCTCAGCCGGCGGGTTGTTTCGAGGGCCTGCCGGCTCTTGTTTCCCGACTTTCACCTCGATCTGGTCGCGGCTCTGAATACTCTCCACTTCGGCCTTACGGCCTGACATCCTCTCAAACCCGATCCAAATGCAGTAAATGACCACGGCACCCACAATGGCGTAGAGAATCAGGCGTTTGATGAGATCTCGCACCAGGTACTGAAGTAGAACCTTGAGAACCGGGTTGTTTTTGGTCATGAATTTTCCCCTCTTTTATGTGCAAGACCCCTCTTGGCCTGGATTTCCTGAACCCGCGCTTCGATCCGCCGGCGCTCTTCGGTCAGCCGCGCCAGCTCGATCAGATCTTTGTCCTCAGGCAGCAGTACTCCCGCGTTAAGAGGTTCCAGCAGGTATTGAAATGGCTCGTAACTTCGCGTAATCTTGCAGATCGCCGTCACCTGGACCGCTGACGGCTGGTAGGCCGGGTCCGAGCTCAAAAGCTTGTCCAGCGAATCCTTACTGATTTCCTTGAGCGTCGCCTTGCTGATCTGCGCCGCCACAAGATACCGGTCATGCCCGCGCAGTAGTTTGCTGAGCAGTTGCTTGAGCCCCAGGACGATATCCAGCGCCCCCTCCTCCATGTCGGGCGGGGTGGCAAACAGGTCTGCCTGTCTTGATAACTCCCTGTCAGTCCTGCCTTTATGTTTTGCCATGACAATTCATCCTCGCCGTGCTAAATATTAAACATGTTTGGTATTCATGCTTTCTTACCCCAGAGTTTCCCGGGGTCCTCGCCGAGAAGTTCGGCGATGCGGGTTTCGACGCGGGGCGATGCGTAAGCCCCGCAAATGACCGCCGAGACGTGGCCCCGCGTTACCCTAAGGTCGCGGGCGATGTCGACCTGCTTGACGCCCATGGCCACCAGGCGCGACTTGATCCGCCGGGCGCGAAGAATGGCGGCTTGGGTGTGGTTGGGTTTAATGGATTTCATTTCTTCACCTTTGGAGCAAACAATGATTGACGAAAAACTCTTTTCTGAAGCTGTTGCCCTGACTGCCGCCTTTATTTCAAACGGTGATATCCGTTGTAATGAGTCGTTTCGGGAAGACTCGAAGGGCATGACCATGGTCAGGGATATGATCACGACTTCTTACAATGTGCTTCAGGATGCCCGCGATGACATTGACCACAGCGAGTCTTAGGGTTGTAAACCACTCTTCCTCCATTCCCGGTTGGGTCGTTTTTGGGAATATAGGTAGTGGTTCCGGGGCGTTTTTCCAAGCGGGCCGCGACGGAGGGATGGGTTACAACAGCTTGAAGTTCTAACCGTTGAGATCCGGCAATTACGGTCAGACTCTCCGGATTATCAGAGGTGGGTGGAACAATCTCGACAACCTGTCCGGTCAACCAGTAAAGAACAGGGGAAGTAAACCACCGGCCTGAAATGCAAACGCCTTTTTTCATTACGATTCGGGTTGTTCTTTTCATGATGGTTCCTCCAGGAGGTTCTTGTGACAAATAAAGTCATATTGGGTTGTGGCGACGCTTCCATCCAGCAGTTGGTGGAAGTCATTGCCACCTATTCAGTCAAGGGCTATCCGCCCATCGTTTTTGCGGAGCCGCAGATATCAGCAGGTGCCGGCGGCCGGCCCCATGCCTGGCTCTACAGGTTTTTCGGCGTCAATTTTATAATAGAGATGCCCGTCCTTCCCGCCGAACGAGAGGCGGTTGACAGTGCGGTCGCTATCATCGGCACGGTTGTCGACACGCTTGCCAACCCCATAAAAGCGACCGTCGAGTGAATAGAGATAGATGGTTTCAGGGTCATGGGCGTCGAAATGGCATAATAAGGTTTTCATAATGGCTCCTTTGGATAACTGAAAATGAAAAGAGATATCGATATCATTCGTAAAATCGCCTTCGCCCTGGAAAACGAAAACGGCTTTGTCCGTGGCGTCGAGGGCGTTTCCGATACTGAATTCAGGTTTAACGGCGTCCTGATGATCGAAGCCGGCCTGGTCGACGGCGTGTCGGATTGGGGCAGGTCGCGGGAGCCCACCCAGGCGCCGGAAACGGTTCTGCTTAAAAGGCTGACCTGGAGAGGCTACGAGTTTCTTTCCCTGGCCGGGGAAAACAAGGTCTGGGAAGAGGCAAAAGCAACCATACTAAGACCAGGTGCCACATGGGCTTTTAGCCTTTTTTTTGAATGGCTTAAGCAGCACGCCGGGTAAGGCATGGGCATGAATGGCTGCATTCAAATCGCTCCGGTAATTGCCGCAGTTGACAAAACCGTTAAAAAAAGCGCGCCGTTCGACTTCCGTAGCTTCCTCGCGTTCGCTTTGGCGCCGGAGTTCGAGGCCCTCCAGCCGCCAGGTTTCGGCGAGGCGGACAAGTTCGCCACCGGTCAAAAGACCCGGAAACAGGGGGGTAAGGGTGGCCTTCTGAATGGCTTCCCTCAGCGCCCTGGCCATCTGCAGGCTGTGCCGTGCGGCCCAACGGAAACAATGCGGCCCATGGGCGGTTTTTTCATC
>JAFGRU010000104.1 GCA_016934985.1 Deltaproteobacteria bacterium | reverse complement strand
CTGTTATGCTGCACGAAAGTGACAGCTTCGTCACTTATCATGTTTTTCCCTTTTTTTCAATCCTTAAAATCAATAATCCCAATCTAAAACAATAGGTTCTGTTCGAAGACGCGGGCTTCGCCAGCGTCTAACATAGTGTAGGCGGACTACTTTCCGTATTGTTTTGCGGAAAGGTCAGCCCAATTTATTTAAATTCAACCAGTTCCCCGTTTAAAGTTTGCAGGTCTTAATGGCAAATACGGGAGCACTCCTCCTCTCCCCCAAAAATATCCCCATAATAACACCTTCATTAAGGAATGTTATTTATTTTTTGCCCTGATTGAAAAAATCGACATTCCGGATTATTTTTGGAAAATGAAAAAAGGAGAATAAATTTTTTGAAAGGTGTCCGGCCCATTCACGGGAAAGCATTTGACAAATAAAAAAGCCCCCGGAATCAACTCAACCTGTTGAAACCGGAATCTTTTTTTGTTTTTGATTTCTTGTGGGTGTGATTTACCAGCGGGGTCCCTTTTTCATGGGAGAAACTACCTGAACCACAACCGAAATATCGTTCAGCTCGGAACTGGGCTTTTTCCCCAGGTCAACATGATGGTAAACCTTCCCTTTCCCCCATCCCGGTTCAAAAACCAGGCGCTTAACAAATTTCGCCCGACGGGGGTTGGAATCGCTTCTGAAATCGAGATTGCCTTCCAGATAAGTTACCCAGAGGGTTATGACTCGATGCCCGGCCTGAAGCTCTACGGCCTTTTCTTCACCATCCGCCATAAGAAATGATTGAGGCAGTATGTCATGGCGGCCTTTCACCGGCTTTCTTTCCGCATTTTTGATCGTCACCCGCACCAGGTCGCCGTAAACCCCTGCGCGCCCGGCATAGATGTCATCAATATGTTCCCTGATCCGCTCCGCCTCGGCCTCAGCTAAAATTCTCCGGGCTTCGGCGTCCTCGGCCGCCTGTCGCTGCGCCGCCAGGCGTCTTTCGGCGTTGATTTTTTCCCGTTCGTTATAGGAACGGATGACCTCGCTCTGCTGCTCCGGCGTCAAACTGTACCAGCGGTCTTCAGGAACACCGAAAACACGTTTGGTGCAGGCCGTTGACCCCAGGCACATTATGATGATAAACAAAACGGAAATAATTTTTTTCATTTCGGATGTCCCTTCCTTTTTTGTCCCTAACCTTTGATTGGTGGTGTTATAAGCAAAGGCCGTTCCCTAAAACAGAATGATTGAAAACAGTTAAAGGGCCTGGTTGTTTCCAAAATAGACCTTTAGCGGGAAGCTCCACTCTTTGAATTGGTTATGAACAACGACGCCAGTAGAGTTACAGGAAAATTTTCAGACTTGGAGTCTGTCGGACTTGGGGGATCGTCCCGGGAAAAAAGGCGAAAAAATCCTGCGGGTATGGGGCCGGACTTGATTCGCGCCGTCAAACAGGTAAAGGTATAAGAGGGCAAGCATTAAACATTTATCTGACACCAAGGCGAAGTCAAACATGAACGGAAAGCTGATTTCACTTCTATTAACCGTGCTGCTGCTCGCGGGCTGCGGTTGGAACCTCTTTTCCTCCGGCCCCACCCTCGACGACAAAATCGGCCAGATGCTGATGGTCGGTTTTCGGGGCACGGTTGTGGGCCGCGACCACTTCATCCTCAGGGATATTCGCCGCTACAACCTGGGCGGTGTCGTCCTTTTCGATCAGGACACGCTCCAGAAACAGGACAAACGCAATATCTCCTCCCCCGCACAGCTCAAGGTCCTGACCATCAGCCTGCAGCAGGCTGCCTCCACGCCTTTACTGATCGCCGTCGACCAGGAAGGCGGCAAGGTGGCCCGTTTGAAAGAAGGTGCCGGTTTTCCCACAACCCGCTCGCACAGAAATCTCGGCTGGCTTGACGATCTGACAACGACCGACAAGGAGGCGGACAAAATTGCCGCAACCCTCGCAGACCTCGGCATCAACCTCAACCTGGCGCCGGTGGTCGATCTCTGCAGCAACCCCAATAATCCGGTTATCGCCAAACGGGAACGCTGCTTCTCAGATGACCCGAACAAAGTCACCGCCCACGCCCTGAGCTACATCAAAGCCCACCACCGCCACGGCGTCCTTACCACCCTCAAGCACTTCCCAGGTCACGGCAGCTCCCAGGCGGATTCCCACCTTGGCTTTACCGACGTCTCGAATACCTGGTCCGCGAGGGAACTCCTCCCCTTCACCCGCATCATCGCAGCCGGGCAGGCCGACGCCATCATGACGGCCCACGTTTTCAACGCCCGGCTCGACAGCCGCTACCCTGCCACCCTGTCCAAAACCATTGTCGACGATCTCCTGCGGGGCAGGTTCTGCTTTGAGGGCGTGGTCATCTCGGACGATTTGCAGATGCGCGCTATTGCCGATCATTACGGTCTCGAAACGGCCATTTTCCAAGCAATCGATGCCGGGGTGGACATCCTGGTGTTCGGCAACAACCTGACCTACGATGAGGAAATCGTGCCCCGCACCATTGAACTCATCAGGAAAATGGTTGATTCGGGCAAGATCAGCAAAGACCGCATCGACCAGTCTTACGGCCGCATCACGGAAATGAAGAGCCGATTAGAGAACTCTTTTAATGAAGCCACCCGCTGAGGGGGGTTAGGCGGGAAAGGGTATCCGGTGGATTTTTCCAAGCAGAAAAGCCTGGTCCTCGTTGCCGAAGGTTTTTTCGTCGTCCTTGCATGCCAGGCGCTGGGCGGCTTACTCTTAACCCCGGAGCTTCTGGAGTTTTTCCCCTCCGTCCCGCTTGTATCCTTTTTGATTTTCTTCAGTTTATCAGCCTTTTTTGTCGCTATTTTATATTTATGGAAAAGGACCTCATTTAAACCAATCTATTGGAGGGGTAAAAATCTGTTTTTTTGTGTCTTTGCAGGCATGGTTGCCGCATGGCTGATACTTTTTACCAACACCTTGTTTATCGGCAACTATTCACCATTAACCCACCAGATCAGTTCCTTAGGTTCTCAATATTTTTATCCGGCGATTTTTATTCTTTTTGTTCTCGGACCATGCCTGGAAGAAATTTTTTATCGCGGGTATTTGTTTGAAATCATGAAAAAACCTTTCGGCGACACCGCCGCCCTGGTTTTCTTGTCTTTTTTGTTTATGTTCGGCCATTTTGTCTGGAGCGGGTTTACCATCGGGCACATTGCACTTTTCTTTTATTCGATTATATTTACCCTCGTTTACATAAAGGGCGGCCTTATCGCCTCGATTTCGGTTCACGCCTTTTTGAACTTTTGTCTGTTTATCATAAGCAACGGCTAGTACCTGGCTCGGTGAGTTAAGATCGGGCAATAGCGCATGTCATTGGCCTGGATAAGCACTTACACTCTTTCCCCGCCCCTGACCCACGGATTCAGGCAGTAACCAAAAATGGGAATTTGGAGATATAATTCAAACTATGAACGAAAACACTGACAAACAATCCTATGGGCAGGAAGGCCAAAGGGTCAAAACTGAAATCGTCACGCCGGCCACCGAAGAAATGCTCAAATCCGCCCGCAACGTCACCACCCTGGTCTATGCCCTGCAGGTGGCGTCCCTTCTTGTCGGCATCACCTTCCTGATCGGTGTGGTCGTCAATTATGTCAAACTGAACGATGTCCGGGGCACCTGGCTTGAATCTCATTTCCGATGGCAGATCAGGACCTTCTGGTTCGCTTTACTGTGGAGCGTTGTCGGATTTTTTACCCTTGGCCTCGGTATCGGTTTTTTCATCCTCATCGCCAATTCGGTGTGGTTCATCTACCGCATTGTCAAAGGCTGGCTCAACCTCAATGATGGAAAGGAGATGTACATCTGACGGCCTTTGCTAAGGCCCCCAGAGGAAATTTTTTTTCGAGAAAAAAATTTTTGTATCTTCATATTGCTATTACCAAAGAAGTGATTATAATTTCCCCCGGCTTTGAATATTGCCACGGAAAAACACGTAAATGGACAGCCGTCTGTCACTCAACATTCTTCCCCAACCGGATGAAATCACCTGCGGGCCGACCTGCCTGCAAGCCGTCTACGCTTATTTTGGAGACCACCTGTCTCTCGACCAGGTCATTGACGAAGTTCCAATGCTGGAAGGGGGCGGAACTCTGGGTGTCTGGCTGGCCTGCCATGCCCTGCGCCGCGGCTACCGCGCCACCATCTATACCTTCAAGCTGCAGCTTTTCGACCCGACCTGGCTGGCCTCCGGCGGCCCCGACCCGGTGGAACGCCTCAAAGCCCAGATGGCGGTCAAGAACGATCCCAAACTGCACACCGCCAGCAAGGCCTACCTGGAATTTTTCCGCCTCGGAGGCAAGCTCCTTCTTCAGGATCTGACCCCGGCCCTGATCCGCCGCTTTCTGAAACGCAACCGACCGATCATCACGGGCTTGAGCGCCACCTACCTCTATCAGAGTCCGCGCGAATTCGGCCCCAAATGTGAGTACGACGACATCAAGGGGGAACCTTCCGGGCACTTTGTCGTGCTCTGCGGCTACGACCGGGAAAATCGCAAAGTAATGATCGCCGACCCTCTCCACACCAACCCCATTGCCAATGGTCACAAATACAGCAGCCCGATTTCCAGGGTCATCAACGCCATCCTCCTCGGTGTCCTGACCTACGACGGCAACCTGATCATCCTGGAACCTCGTCACTCCCGAAAGAGAAACTATGCCAAGTCTTATCGTCGTCGATGATCCCGGCGACTGGCCCCACGTCATATCCGATGTGGAAGTCGCCGCAGCATCAAGCTACCTGACTAATGCCGAATATACCGCCCGGCGCGGCCTCAAGATCTACAACCTGTGCCGCTCCTACCGCTACCAGAGCACCGGCTACTACGTGTCGCTGCTGGCGGCAGCCCGGGGGCACCGGCCCCTGCCCGGGGTCCAGACCATCCAGGACCTGAAGTCTGCCGAGATTGTCCGCACCATTTCCGAAGAACTCGACAACCTGGTTCAGAAAAGCCTCTCGCATCTGCAGAGCAAGGACTTCACCCTGAGTATCTACTTCGGAAAAAATCTGGCCAAACGTTACGAGCTTTTATGCCGCAAACTGTTCGGCCTTTTCCAGGCGCCCCTGATGCGTGCGCAGTTTATCTGGAGTTCGCGCCAGTCCAAGTGGCAGCTGCAGAATATCGGTCCCGTGGCCGTCAGCGACGTTCCCGAGGATCACAGGGATTTCCTCCTCGATGCCGCCAGCGCCTATTTTGCCGGACGCCAGATCTCACCGAAAAAACGTAAGCATTCACGCTATGACATGGCGATCCTCGTCGATCCCAACGAAGCGGAACCGCCTTCTAACGAAAAGGCCCTGCAACGCTTCGAGAAAGCCGCCGAACAGGCCGGTTTCTCGACCGAACGCATTGGCCGCGATGACTACGGCCGCCTGGCCGAATTCGACGCCCTGTTCATCCGCGAAACCACCGCCGTCAATCACCACACCTACCGCTTTGCCCGCCGCGCCGCAGCGGAAGGGCTGGTGGTCATCGACGATCCCAAGTCGATCCTCAAATGCACCAACAAGGTGTTCCTGGCGGAAATTCTCGATGCCCACAAGGTTCCCACGCCGCGCACCCTCATCGTTCACCGCGACAACCGCAAAACCCTGGCCGGGCAGCTCGGCTTCCCCATGGTCCTCAAGCAGCCGGACTCCTCCTTTTCCCAGGGGGTGGTCAAAGTTGAGAAGGAAAGCGACCTCAAGGAAACCCTTGAGCGCCTCATGAACCGTTCCGACCTGATCATCGCCCAGGAATTTCTGCCCACTTCCTTCGACTGGCGGGTCGGCATTTTTGACCGCCAGCCCCTGTACGCGTGCCGCTACTTCATGGCCAAAAAGCATTGGCAGATCTACAAACGTGACCTTGGCGGGGCCAAAATGGACGAGGGGCGTTACGAGACCGTTCCGGTGGAACACCTGCCGAACACGGTTTTACGTACCGCCCTCAAGGCCGCAAACCTCATCGGCGACGGTCTCTACGGGGTCGATCTCAAGCAGGCAGGCGACCAGACCTACATCATCGAGATCAATGACAACCCGAACATTGACGCCGGGGTGGAGGACAAAATCCTCAAAAACCACCTTTACGACATCATCATGAGAACCCTGTTGCGACGCGTAGAACAACGCAAAGGCCCCTTATGAACCGGCGGAATGTATTAGGCCTGTTCCAGGGCTTCGGGGTCGAACTCGAATACATGATTGTGTCGCAGGACAGCCTGGCGGTTCTGCCGGTTGCCGACAAGCTGCTGCACTCCGTGGCCGGACGCATGGTCAACGAGGTGAATCGGGGGCCGCTGCGCTGGTCGAATGAACTGGTCCTCCATGTCGTGGAGCTGAAGACCAACGGCCCGGCCGCCTCCCTGGAGGGCCTGGATGAGATATTCAGTTCCCAGGTCGGAGAGGTCAACCGTCTGCTTGGAATGGAGGGGGGCATGCTCATGCCCGGCGCCATGCATCCATGGATGGACCCGGACCGGGAAACCTGCCTCTGGCCCCACGGCGACCGCAGCATCTATGCAACCTACGACCGGGTTTTCGGCTGCCGGGGCCACGGCTGGAGCAACCTGCAGAGCACCCATCTCAACCTTCCTTTTGCCGACGACGGGGAGTTCGCGCGCCTCCATGCCGCCATCCGTTTGATCCTGCCGCTGCTTCCGGCAATCGCCGCAGCCAGCCCGGTCATGGACGGCCGGGTCAACGGCCACCTCGACAACCGCCTGGAAGTCTACCGCCTCAACCAGCGCCGCATCCCCTCCATCATCGGTAAAATCATCCCCGAGGCGGTCTTCAGCGAGGAAGCCTACCGGCGGGATATCCTCGAAGTCATGTACCGGGACATCGCACCCCATGACCCTGAAAAAATCCTCCAGGAGGAGTGGCTCAACTCGCGGGGGGCCATCGCCCGCTTCGAACGCAACACCATAGAGATCCGCCTCCTCGACATCCAGGAGTGTCCGGCCGCGGATCTGGCCATCATCCGCCTCATTGTCGCAACACTGAAAGAGCTGGCGGATGAAACCTGGGCTGCGGCCGGGGATCAGCAGGCATGGCATGAAAACTTTCTCTTCGGCCTCTTCCTCGATGTCCTGCAGGCCGGCGCTGATGCGGTCATTGCCAATCCGCCGTTTCTCGCTATGTTCGGCATAAAGCAGAAAGAAATCACGGCCGGCGGCCTGTGGCGGGCCCTGGCCCAACGCCTGCTGCCCGCCCATGACCCGGCATGGAAACCCCTGGAAGTCATCTTCGACCGGGGCCCCCTGGCACGGCGGATAGTGAATGCCCTGGGCAGTGATTCCGGCCGGGACCAGATCGCAGCCGTCTACCGGGAACTTTGCCGCTGCCTCCGGGAAGGGGTCATGTTCCATGGCTGAGACCGCCTTTCTCATCAGTTGTGAACACGCCGTCAACCATGTGCCTGATCAATGGCGCCACCTGTTCAGCGGCCGAGAGGATATCCTCGCAACCCACCGGGGCTTCGATCCGGGCGCTCTGGAGCTGGCCCGTTACCTGGCCAACACCCTGGCCGCCCCCTGTTTCGAAGCCGAGGTCACGCGCCTTCTGACCGACCACAACCGCTCCCCCGAAAACCGCGGCCTCTGGTCGGAGTTCAGCCGCGGCCTCGGCGAAAGGGAAAAAGAGAAGCTCCTGGATGATTACTACCATCCTTTCCGCCGGCGCGTGGCTGAATGGATAAGCGGTCGGCGTCAGAAAGGACTGGCTGTGGTTCACCTCTCCGTCCATTCCTTCACCCCAATCCTGAAAGAGCAAACACGCCGGGCTGATATCGGCCTTCTCTACGACCCTGGACGCCGAAACGAAACCGCCTTCGCGCGGTTGTGGCAAAAACGCCTGAAGATGCTCGCCCCGCAACTTCGGGTCCGCCTCAATTATCCCTACCGGGGAACAAGCGACTGCCATCAGCAAACCTATCGTCGGCAGTTCGACGGCGAGGCCTATCTCGCCCTTGAGCTGGAGGTCAATCAGGCCCTTGTCAACGAAGTGCTTCAGCAGTGGGAAAAGATTCTGGGTTTGTTGGCGGAAAGCATTCCGAAAGAATTAAAAAACTGTTCTGCGTGATGGAGTTGCGGCGCCCCTGGAAAGAGCGTCTGGCGCCTGAATGGCGATATGCCCTGCACATGTTTTAATGCGGCCCGGGGAATGGGTGCGCAAGGCCATCCACCAGGTATATGAATAATTTTTCAATAAAAGTTGTTGACGATGGTTGGTTTTCAGAGTATGTAATTGAGTTCTGAAATTTTTCTGTTCACCCTGGCTCAACTTAACCTTCCTGCGTATTTCCTGAAAAGCGGTAAAAAAAATTCCGAAAGACCGAAATCCATCATTAAGCTTTAAGTTTCTGTCAGACATTTTTTGGTTTACTCCCGGCGGTGCAGGACAGTTGCTGCCCTGCGGCGCTTGAATTCAATTTTAACAGGCGAATCCATGTCCAATCAAATGACCTTTTCCAACCTGTCTCTTCCGACAGCTCTTGTCAACGCCCTTAACGACCTGAACTACGAAGAACCCACACCCATCCAGGCGGAAGCGATTCCCGTTCTTTTGGAGCGGCGCGATCTCTTCGGCCAGGCTCAAACCGGAACCGGGAAAACCGCCGCTTTTGCCCTCCCCCTGTTGACCCATATAGATCCACGCCGAAACGTGGCCCAGGTGCTGGTTTTGACTCCTACCCGCGAACTGGCCATCCAGGTGGCCGAATCTTTCCGCTCCTACGCAAAATACCTGGAGGGCATCCATATCCTGACCCTTTACGGCGGCCAGGGCTATGGCGAACAGCTTAAAGGCCTGCGGCGGGGAGCCCAGGTGGTGGTCGGCACCCCGGGACGCCTCCTCGACCACCTGGAACGCGGCACCCTGAGGCTTAACGAACTGCGCGCCCTGGTTCTCGACGAAGGCGATGAAATGCTCCACATGGGCTTTATCGAGGATGTCGAAAGAATCATGGCCAGCGCACCCGTAACCTGCCAGAAGGCCTTGTTTTCCGCCACCCTGCCGGAACCGGTCAAACGCATGGCCCGCAACTATCTCCACGAACCGGCTGAAATCCACATCGCCTCCCGGACCGCTACGGTGGAAAATATCGAACAACATTACCTGTTCCTCAAAGAGGAGCAGAAACCGGAGGCCCTGATCCGCCTTCTCGAGGTTGAGGATTACGACGGCGTTCTGATTTTCGTCCGCACCAAGGCCAAAACCGTTGAGGTCGCGGAAAAGCTGGAAGCAGCCAGGTTCCCTGTGGCAGCCCTGAACGGCGACATGAATCAGAGCCTGCGCGAAAGCACCCTCAAGCGCCTGAAAAGCGGTCAGCTGAAAATTGTTGTAGCCACCGACGTGGCCGCCAGAGGACTTGACGTGGACTGCCTCAGCCTGGTCATTAATTACGACATTCCCCAGGACCCGGAACCTTACGTCCACCGCATCGGCCGCACCGGCCGGGCCGGACGCGACGGCAAGGCCATCCTTTTCGTCACCCCCCGCGAAAAACGTTATCTGTTCGCTATTGAGAAAACTACCCGGCAAAAAATAACCGAAGGCCGCGTACCAACCAGCCGCGATCTGGAGAAAAAACGGGGCGACCGCTTCAAGGAGCACATCAAAAAAACCCTGGAGACCCGCTCCCTTGATTTTTTCAGCAAGTATTTGGGGGAACTCCAGCAGAACCTCGGTATGTCCCTGGAGGAACTGGCCCCTGCCCTCCTCTATCTGGCACAGAAAAGCCAGCCCCTGCAGGTGCGGAAAAACGCCCTTGACGTGAAACCAGACGCGAAAAACCGCCCAAAGGAAAAACGCGAGCAGGAAAAACCGGCCCGGGAGGCAACACCTCCCAAAGCAGCCCGCCGGGAGAAGAAGCAAAAGGAACAGGATACGGAGTTCAAATACGATTGTTACCGTCTGGAGGTGGGAAAACAGCATGACATCAAGCCTGCTGACATCGTTGGTGCCATTGCCAACGAAGTCGACCTCGACAGCCGCTTTATCGGACGCATCAAGCTTTTTGACGATCACAGCACCGTGGAACTGCCCGAAGGAATGCCTAAGGCAATCTTCAATCATCTGAAAAAAGTGCATATCCGGCAGAAAAAAATCAATCCGAGCCTGATACCGACCTGATCCTTTTGGCTCACCTCAAGCTTTTGGAAAAAATAAGCATTGTGCGCTAGAGCGCTTATGTGTTACGGTTAAAAAATTCAAGCATGTTTGTGATCTTTTTTGCAGGACAGGTTGGCACAGTGCCAACCTTTAAAAAACACGCAGGCCTCCTTGGTCCGGGTGTTTTTTTCGTTTTTTGTGCAAAAATTGATTGCTACCCCAAAAACCTTTAAAAGGTTTAGGAGGAAAAAGTGGCAGAAGGTACAGTAAAATGGTTTAACGACAGCAAGGGTTTTGGTTTTATCGAGCAGGACAGTGGACCGGATGTTTTTGTTCATTTTTCCGTGATCCAGGGCGACGGGTTTAAATCACTCGCCGAAGGTGACCGCGTATCATTTGACGTTGTCCAGGGCCAGAAAGGTCCTCAGTCGGCCAACGTGCGGAAAATCTGACCTGTTTTTCGCACTTAAATTCCAAGAAACCCCGCAGTGTTTGCGGGGTTTCTTTTTCCGAGAACAGCTTCCCCGTGTAAACCAACACTGCTCTATAGGTGGGAAGAAGATATCAAAACCCGGAAAAGGAGAATCAAATGGCCAGAAAACCGAATTACGATTATCAAAAACGCCAAAAGGAACTCGCAAAAAAAGCCAAAAAAGAAGAAAAGAAAAAACGCAAGGAAGGTGATCCCTTGGAATCCGACCCGGAAGAGGCTAGCTGATCAGCCTTTGCAACCAGAGGTTTCAACTCAAAGACAAGCCACTTCTGCCGACACCCCGATCAAAATCCGGTGCGCAAAAGGTCGCGAGATCTGGACCATCCTCCCATTATCCTTAAACCCTCTTACTTACTTGACTTAGACTCCATCCGCCTGATAAGCTGATTTCTGTTGTTGTCTCTGTTAAAGTTGCGAGGGAGCAACAACTTAACACCGCTGTTCCAAGTTTGAAAAGACGTTTTTCATGGCTCCGGAATATTCCGGGGCTTTTTCTGTTTGAGCCCTTCCGGAAATGTCAATTCTCTCGTTACAGTTATACCTGCATCCGTGGGTCGGGAGCGGGAACAGAGTGTAAGTGCTTGGCCTGAATAGGTGTTTCAAAAAGCTGAGGCGCACCCTTAGGTTCGTCGGTGATTTTTGGAGCGTTTGGACAGCTCAATGACTTGCGCTATTGCCCGGTCATAACTCACGGATTCAGGTTGCAATTACAATTTAACGGAATGGCTCCTCAGAAAAGGAATATATGGATTTCAAAAGCTTCAATCTTCATCCGAAAATCACCGCCGGAGTATTTGCTGCGGGATTTTCCCAACCGACCCCGATCCAGGAACAAGCAATCCCGATGATCATGCAGCATCGTGATGTAATGGGCCTGGCCCAGACCGGAACGGGCAAAACAGCGGCCTTTGCCCTGCCGATCCTCCACCGCCTGATGACAGGCCGACGCGGCTGTGTTCGCGCCCTCGTTATTGCTCCCACCCGCGAGCTCGCTGAACAGATCAACGCGGATCTCAATCTTCTCGGCAAACAGAGTGGCTTGCGCGCCATCACAATCTACGGTGGTGTCGGAATCAATCCGCAGATAAACCAACTCAAGCAAGGTGCCGAAATTGTCGTCGCCTGCCCGGGCCGCCTGCTCGACCACATTCATCGCGCCACTATCGACCTGAGTCAATTGGAGGTGCTGGTGCTGGACGAGGCCGACCGGATGTTCGACATGGGATTTCTGCCGGATATCCGGCGCATCGTCAAATGCCTGCCGGCTAAACGCCAGACCCTGCTCTTCTCGGCAACCATGCCGAAGGAGATCCGCCATCTGGCCCAGGAAATCCTCAACAAACCCGAAACGGTGCAGGTTGATTTGGTCGCTCCGGCAAAAACGGTCAGCCATGCGCTCTATCCGGTGCCCCAGAATCTCAAAACCGACCTGCTGCTGAAGCTGCTGAAGGAGACCGACGCCGAATCCGTGCTGGTATTTACCCGCACCAAGCATCGGGCCAAACGCCTCGGTGAGAAGCTGGGAAAATGTGGCTACCGGGCAGCCTCGCTGCAAGGCAATCTCTCCCAGTCGCGACGCCAGGCCGCCTTGAACGGCTTCCGTAACGGCAGCGTCCAGATCCTGGTTGCGACCGATATCGCCTCCCGCGGCATCGATGTGTCTCGGGTCTCACATGTGATCAATTTCGACATCCCCGATACGGTCGAAGCCTATATCCACCGAATAGGCCGCACCGGTCGCGCCGCCCGCAGCGGAGATGCCTTCACCATGGTCGCCCACGATGACGGAGGAATGGTGCAATCCATCGAGCGAGCCCTGGGTGTTCAAATCGAACGGCGTAGCCTTGTTGGTTTCGATTATGGCACCGCGTCCCTCAAACCACCCGTAAAACACGCCCGGCGTTCGTTTCAACCGAGACAATAACAGTCACGGGCGCGAATTCAAAACCCTGAAAGGTCCGCCCATGCTTTTGGCAGGCCTTTCAGGGTCTTTAAGACAGGCCGTCAAGGCCCTTTTTAAGGCAGGGGCATTGTCATGCCGGTTTTCTTTTCCTCCGCATATCTTTCAGATGAAGAAAGGTGTATGATAAAAAGATACCTGGGCTAATTATTCTGAAAAATCACCTATCCTCCAACCGCATGGGAATGAATTCACGGACCAAAACAGTGATTGGTTCGCGGCAATCTTTCTGTGCTCTTCAAATAGTCGAACCCGTCCCACTGATGCAGCCATATCCCGGCTGACATCAAGTAAAGGAGTAACACCATGCAAAACCCCACGCTTTCTGCCAGCGACCCCATCGAAGCCCACTGCACCAAATGCCGAAAAAACACTGACCACATAATAATCACCATGGGCGAGGAAACACCCGCTAAAGTTCAATGCCAGGACTGTAAACGCCAGCACAAATATCGACCGCCCAAGACCCCGAGAAGTACCGCACAATTAAGAGCCGCCCACCAGCAAGAGGACGAACGCAAAGAATGGAAAACTCTTGAACCAAGCATGGACAGTGCAAAAGCAACCAGTTATTCCATGACGGCAGCCTATAAGGTCGGATCTTTGATCAATCATCCTGTTTTTGGCCTCGGCTCGGTACAACGTTTAGCCGGCTTGCGCAAGATTGAGGTTCTTTTTGAGGACGGCAAAAAAACGATGCGCTGCAAATAACACCTCCCGCTCCGGCAGGGACTGGCAAAAAATGATGGAAAGAAATGAAAATGCGAATATGCAAACTTTGCAAGGAACAAGCAGAAAAATCCTTTAAAGGAAAACCACATGAAAATTTGGTCAAAGTGGATGAGCCCCGTATTTTCAAAGGCCAAAGTCCTCGAAACTACGAGGAGCAGGATTATCAGTGCCTGACCTGCCAATCAAAATTTACCCACAGCACGAATAAAAACGATGTCGGCTGGACTCTATGGCAGGGGTAATTTGCCTCCTTGGGCATTTGATTAAGAAAATGTAAATTTTTCTGAATTTTACTTTTATTAGACCGGCCGGACTAATGCGCAAAAAATTGTTTTAGTAAACATGAGAGGATATTTTTATGAATATTTATGTAGGAAATCTTGGTTTCGATGTTGACGAAAAGGATCTTGAAAAACTTTTTTCCGAATTTGGGACGGTTTCCGAAATCAAAATAATTACTGAAGGATTTTCCGGTCGATCAAAAGGATTCGGATTTGTGGAAATACCCGACAATTCGGAAGCTGATAAAGCTATTAAAGCCCTCAATGGCTTTATGCTTAAAGAACGAAGCATTAAAGTAAATCAAGCAGAAGTCCGCAAAAAACAAAAATCCCGCAGACCCAGGTTTTAAACTGGTGGGAAGAAACATGGGCACTCGCGACTAACGACAAATCAAATAACTGCACTCGTTTCAGACACCGCCAACACTACGCCACAGCACAATTACAATGAAAATCTGAAGGACCGCAAGTTCTGCCGCCATGTCAAAAACCACAACCCGGAAAAGCTACCCGAGGGCATGCCTGAGGCGAGCTTCAAGCATCTGAGAAAGCTTCATCTCCGGCAGAAACGAATCAATCCAAGCCTGATTGCCGGGTAATCCTTAAAGTTTTCAAAGTGCCGGCCAGCGTTACGGTTATTAAAAAAAGGCCCACCTGCCAGCAGGTGGGCCTTTTAACATTCTATTTATGTCAGGTGAAATTTGCTTATTAGTTTACTGGTTCAACCGGGTTCCCCCGACACAGGCTGCGTAGCCATAGCCGATAGTTGAGCCATATCTTGAATCAAAATTTAGATACAAATCCCAGCTGTTTCCCGACTCACTTGGTATGGAAGTTTTTGCAACCACTTCATAACCACTAAATCCACCACCTGTAGCAATATAACCAGAAGGACATGACACGGTCAGGGGACGGGACTGTGAGGCAGGGATTTCAACCATATTGTAAGATCGGCTGTAGTATATTCCATTTGACCCTGAGCCCTCAGGTGTACAGACAACGGAACCATCTGCCAAGATTTCCCTGATGGCGGAACCCGATGGGCAAAAGCCATTCACAATATTTTGCTTTAGTTCTAAATAACCGTTAATTTTGACAACTTCTCCATTCAGAGATTGAATTAATGTGGTGTTATTTGCAATCTGACTTTCCAAGGAACTAATATCATTTATTGCCGTCTGAAACGAAGCTATTTTTGCAGCATTTTCATCGATCTGCACCTGCAACTGGTCAATACGGCCAGCATTAACTGCTTCTATTTGTGATTTCAACCAGGCATTCTCAGATTGTAAGCCACTGATCTGAGCCATCATTGAATTAATACTCATCCCATAAGATGATATTTCTGCGGCCAATGTCATATTCTGGCTTTCAAGATTAGATATTGCAGCATCAAAAGCACCTACACGTTCTTCCAGCGAAGACACATTTTGAACAATTGAATCAATCTGCTCTTGAATGGATGAAACTGAGGCCTTAACTTCCGCAATTTGATTATTCAGATAGACGAAAGGTTTTCCTTTGGGCGAACCTGAGAACGCTGGAGTAACCATCAATGTGAAAATTGCAAAATTTCCAATAATACCAAATACTTTTTTCATTCCTACCCCCTTCTGAAAAACTTCCCCAAAAAAACTTCCTGTCATTTACCCCCAAAAGACTATCGCCTTTAACCAGGTTGCCGTAATCCCGGACCGTCTTCCCCCGTACACCGACGGCACCAAAATTTTCAGAAACTTTCTGCCAACAATGGCAAAAGGCAAATTTGAAGACCTTTTTAAAATCAATAAAAGTGCCAATTAGCAAGTTTTGGTTTTATTCGTTTTCCGAACAAATACTAGGCGAGGTCAATTCAGCTAACTTACTGAATTTAGTTCGGTTTTTTAAATTAAAATGGCTTTTATAGATAGAAAGAAGCAGGCATTCTGATGCAATTTTCCTCAGGGGCATAATTGAGCGTTAATTTTCGGAATGTTTGGGCGCTGGAGTGACCATATGTGCTTCCCTGCAGTCGGGAAAAGGCCCGCCCAATAGGGGATAGTATTTTAAAAAGAGCCAACTCCTATGATTCGACCTGAAGAGGTTAGTTCAAAATAGAGAGGACTATAAATCATCTACATAGGATAAAATGACGGGCTTTTTAAGTGCTTCCAAAACAGAAATGATTTGCTCACGAATATAGACCTCGTGTCAAAATTGATTTTTCTTTGGAATCAGGCCCTGATCATTGAACCCCGACCCCGGTATGTTAGATTTAACCAATAAGAACCTGGGCTATATGAACATTTTGGGGAAGACAACGTGTAAGACAGGTCAGTTGCCATTTGACGGCGCTTGAACTCCGAACTAAAAAGGACGGGCATGGCAAAACCAACAACCCTGAAAATCAATGCCGATATCCCAAAAAACAGGCTCTATATAACCATTGCAGGCAATTTGGCCAAAGAAGATTATGAGCGACTGTATTCGGAGTTAAAGTCTTTGGTCCCGGACCTTCGTCCGGGCTTCAATGTCATAACCGATATAAGAAATTGTAAAATGGGTCACATAAGTGGCCTGTCGGCCTTGCAAAAAATTATGAATCACCTCATCACCCAAGGGGTCGGAGAAATCCTGCGGGTGGTACAAACGGACAGCCTGATCTATAGACAAGCTATGAACCTCGCCAGCAAAATACAGGGTTATAGACCCATTTATGTTTTAAGCCTCGATGAGGCCGAAACTTTTTTGGAAAAAGCGGCAAAACGAAATGGGCTTCGCTTTTATTTGCACCAACATGAAATCATTTACATGGTGGAGGGACAGGAAAATAAAGGCCGAATTGTAAACATATCGACCAGTGGATGCGCCATAGAAACGGAGTGGCGGGAAGCTTTGCTGAATCGGGAAATTCTCCTCAAAGTAAATTTTGCCCGCAAAAATCATTCCCCCATTTTCTTTGAGATTCCAGCACAGGTTGTCAGGGTTGAAGATTACACCTTTGCCGCAAAATTTTTCAACTTCGACTCTCCGGAAAAGGAACAGCTCTGGGAATGTTTGCTCAACGAAGCACAACAGCTACTTTGACCGTCGGCTTGAACCTGAAGCCTTGAGATAGGGCGGGAAAAGAGGGGAAATTGATCCTGTGGGTTTTTGGCAGGTTTTCCGTGCAGAGCGCCTTTTCAGGAAGGGTGCAATTCTTTTTGGGCTTCATGCGTGAGGTAACTCCATAACCGGTCTTTTCGCTCACCTTCAAGATCAACAAATTTGACAGCAAAGCTGTCTTCATTCCCTCTGACGACTTCAGCTTTGATATCGAAGACCTCTTCTTCGTCATCTCTATCTTTAAAGCCAATTCTAATCAATGTTTCCGTACCGACGGATGGCTGATCGGCCTCTGTTTCGACAGCGCAACCACTTGTTGAAATATTGATGACCTGTCCTTGTCCCGCCATGTTATTCAAAAGGTACTCAACAGGCTTATTTTTCAGATAGAGCCTGAGTCCGTTGCGTTTTTCAAAAATATCGATTTTTTGTTCCGCTTCTTCATGGGTGGCAACATAAATAGGCTTATATCCTTGTAATCTTGACGCAAGATTGATGATTTGCCTGAAAATCAAACCGTTACCATGCATAACCCGGACAATTTCACCTACTCCGCTGCTAATAAGATAGTTCATTATTTTTCTGAACGCAGGGATACTGCTGAGCTCAATATATTTACAGCCTGTGTAATCGGAAACCACAAAATAGCCCGGGGTTAAGTCAGCAACACAAAACCTTATATCTGTGTACATCCTGTCAAGGTCACTTTTTGAGATTTTTCCGGAAGCTACTAAGTTCAGCCTGTTTCTGCGGACATCCGCAGAAATTTTTATGCTATCTGTCATAACCCTTTTCCGTCAACCGCCATTACTGATGTAGTCCGCAACCTACAACCGTTTAGTTATTGATTTGCCAGCCTAAGTTGGAAAAGCTTTTATTCTTGCGGGTAAGAATAAGCTGCTGGAAGTACCCCCAAAACGTATTTGCATACAGCCTTTAAATCTCTTGATCTCATACCACAAATACCAACATTGCCTCAGTTTAAAACGGCCTATGATCGGCAATAACCATACCGAACCATTTGTTTTTCCCGGAAAAGTTTTTTTAATTAAACAAAAAATTTCGATGGATCCTTTCAGGGGTATCTCAATAGATAGGGCAAATCAGAATGATAACGAAACGTATTAAATCAACTTGGGAAAAACTTTAAGAGGGATAAATACATGCTGAAAAACGCCAATGAACTGGCTTTTAATCTCAAGTCTTGGAGAGTACCCGGATTATTAATGTTTAACGATACCCTGGAGAAATCTCTGCAATACTCGTCACTATGGCGGCCTCAATCTGTCACACATTTTCAATCAAGGAATCTGCCGGGATTGGGGGCTCGTAACAAGAAAATGGGAAATCGAGGACAGGTCTTCGCAAAGGTGAAAGTGGATAGCGGGACTGTTTGTCTAAAATTTGCGGAGATATGGGCCGAGCTACCTTATTCGCAGTAATTTCATTCCTGTCCTGAGATCACAACGGGCCCCTGGCCATGGCCACTTCCATACAGGGGCAAAGAATCAGAAATTAACCAGGTGGTCCCGAGAAAGGATAGCATCAACATCCGTTCGTGCCGATTTATTGATGATAAACGCCCGTCCTGCCAGAACAGCCCCCGCCTGAGCGACAATATCTTCAATGGCTTTCAAAGTTGATCCTTTGGCCAAAAAGTCATCGACAAACAGCAGCCGTTCACCCGCCGCGAGCACTTCACTCGATACGTAAAGCGTGGTGGTCTCCTGCTTGGTAAAGGAAAAGCTTGCTGCCGCATAAAAACCGACCATGGTCACGGGTTTCTTCTTTTTTGCATAAACATAAGGGACTTGCAGTTCCAGAGCCACTGCCTGGGCAAGGGGAATGCCGCTGGTTTCCGCGGTCAACACCTTATCGATGAGACAATCTCTAAAACCCTCAGCAAAATGGGCGGCCATCCTCTGCACCAGGCAGGGATCGACCATGTGGTTGAGGAAATGGTCGACTTTGACCACATCGCCATCTATGCGGCCCTCGGTTCTGATCCTTTCCAGCAATTCTATAGCGATATCGGTCATGAACGGTCCTCCCGATCATAGGGAAACCCGAGGTTGGCAGGCTGACGGGCCGCTCCCTTTTTGAGGCGCACGGTCGACACGACCAGCACCAGAATGGTGAAAATATAAGGCATCATCTGCAGGATGTGGGCAGAAACCGTGGTTCCCATGGCCTGAAAACGCAGCTGCAGAGCAGTAATCCCGCCGAACAGATAGGCGCCGAACAGAGCGCGCCCGCTTTTCCAGGAAGCAAAAATGACCAGGGCTACGGCTATCCAACCCCGTCCCGCGGCCATGTTTTCCATCCACATGGGGGTATAGGCCAGAGACAGGTAGGCACCACCGAGCCCAACGATGCCGGAACCTATGGTGACGGCCAGAAAACGGTAGAGGCTGACCGGGATGCCGTTGGTATCAGCCACGGCAGGATATTCCCCGATAGCGCGCAAAGCCAGCCCCCAACGGGTGTGAAAAAGGAAAACACCGATGGCCACAACAAGCAGAAATGACAGATAGATGAGAATATCCTGATTGAAAAACGCTTTGCCGACCAGCGGCAGTCGACTCAACCCGGGAATGGGCAGGCGCTGAAAGCCGCCAAGGGTGAGGCCGACAAGATCACGGCCGAAAAGGGAGGTGAGGCCGATGCCGAACATTGTCAGGGCGAGGCCGCTGACAATTTGGTTGCCTTTCAGGGGAACGGTGATAAAAGCATGAATCGCGCCGCCAAGCATGGCGGCGATAAAAGCGGCCAGCACCCCGATCAAAAGGCTGCCGCTTGCCAAGGCACCGGCAAATCCTGCCAAAGCACCCATGAGCATCAGGCCTTCGATACCCAGATTGATTATCCCCGCCCGCTCGTTGATAATAGCCCCTAAGGTGGCCAACAGAATAGGAGTGCTGGCCCGCACCGTGGCATCAAGAAGCATTTCAATCATGAGCCACCCCCCGCACCAGCTTCAACCGGTAGTGGACAAAAAAGTCCGAGGCCAAAAGAAAAAACAGAATTAACCCCTGGAAAGCGTATATAAAAGCAACCGGAAGCTGCCAGAAGAGCTGCAAGCTCTCCCCGCCGACCAGAAGAATCCCCATAAGAAACGAAACGATAACGACCCCTAATGCGCTGCGCCGAGCCAGCCAGGCAACAATAATGGCGGTATAGCCGTAATTGGCGGAGATGCCGTGCTGAAGCCGGAACTGGAGGCCGGCCACCTCGCTGAAACCGGCAATGCCGGCAATGGCGCCACTCAGAGTCAGGACCAGAACAATGACGGTGGCGGTTTTCATTCCCGCGAAACGGGCCGCCTGAGGGTTGTTGCCAATAACGCGGATTTCATATCCCCAGATGGTCCGCTCCATGAACAGGTGGAGCAAAAACGCCAAGGCAAGGGCGAGAAAAAAACCACTGTGCAACCGGGAGTTGAAATAATCACTCAGGCGGGCGGCGTCGGAAAACTGAGCGGTCAGGGGGAAGCTGAAGCCGCCGGGATCCTTCCAGGGGCCGTAAACCAGATAATCGGCCCAGAAGATGGCAATGTAATTCATGAGCAGGGTGACAATGACTTCGTTGACCTGCCAGCGGGCACGGAGAAACCCGGCCACAGAAGCCCACAGGCCACCGCACAACGCTGCCGCGGCAAACATAAGAACCATCATGACCCAATGGTTGTCGACCCCGGAAAAAAGAGCCACCCAGGTAGCGCCGACCGCACCCATGACAATCTGCCCCTCGGCGCCGATATTCCAGAGCTGCATGCGGAAAGCGAGGCTGACACCGAGGCCGGCGAGGATAAGGGGGGTGGTCTTCACAAGGGTCTCGGAAAAACCGTAAAAAGAGCCGAGGGATTCGCGCAGGATATTGCCATAGGCGGCAAGGGGATTGATTCCCGCGGCCAGCAGCATTATCCCGGCCACTCCGAGGGCAACGAGAATCGAAGCCAGCGTCGCCGCCAGACGAAACCAGGGGGACGAAAGCTCTCGACGTTCGCTGAGAAGGATCATGCCGCCCCCTCCCCGCTCATCATGAGACCGATCTGTTCACGATTCGTATGGCGCGGGTCGGCATAACCGACCACCCTGCCGCGAAACATGACAGCAATGCGGTCACTGAGCTTGAGCAATTCATCGAGATCCTCGGAAATCAGCAAAGTGGCCATACCGTCGGCAGCCCCGTCGACCATGACCTTATGGACATACTCAGCTGACCCCATATCAAGACCCCGGCTGGGATAGAGGGCAACCAGGACCCGAGGTTTTTCCGACAGCTCGCGGGCGATGATGACTTTCTGGATGTTTCCCCCGGAAAGATGGCGTACCGGTGTGCCCGCCGGACCGCTCTGGATGGAAAACTGGGCGATTTTCTCCCGGGCATTACGGCGAATGGCATCGAAATCCTGGAAAAAACCGCGGCGGAAGGCAGGGCTTTTGTAGCTTTTCAGGATCAAATTGTCGTCCACGGACAAATCCGGAGCAATGCCCATGCTCTTGCGGTCTTCCGGTACATGGGCGATGCCGGCAACATAGGAATGCCGGGCGTCGCCATGGGCGATGTCCTCCTCACCGGCCAGAATCCGCCCGGCGGCAGCCCGGCGCAAACCGGTCAAAACCTCGGCCAGAGCGTTCTGGCCATTGCCGGCAATGCCGGCGATACCGAGGATCTCGCCCTTGTGTATATCGAGATCGAGATAATCGAGTTCAGCCAAACCACGTTCGTTATGCACTGCCAGCCCCCTGACCCGGAGAGCCACCTCGAAACTGGGGACCGTACTTTTTTCCCATTCGGGAATGCGGTCGGCGCCGATCATGAGGCCGGCGAGCTTGTGCTCGTCGAACTCGCCACGTTCGAGAGAGGCAAGGGAACAACCCTTTTTCAGGACCGTCACCCGATCCGAGACAGCCATAACCTCGCGCATCTTGTGGGAAATAAAGATGATGCTCTTGCCCTGTTCTTTTATTCTTTTCAGGACACAGAAAAGCCGCTCCGACTCCTGGGGGGTAAGTACCGCGGTCGGTTCATCAAGAATCAGCAGACGGCAATCCCGCATCAACAGCTTAATCAGCTCGATCCATTGCCGGGCACCGATAGAAAGCTTCCAGATGGGACTGTCGAGATCAAGATCAAGGTCGAAAACCGCCATCATGCGAAGGATTTCAGCGCGATATTTTTTTCGTGAAAAAAAGGGGGGAACCCCGTCAAGAGCGAGAAGAATGTTCTCGAAAACGCTGTGGGCCGGGACCAGCATGAAATGCTGATGGACCATACCGATGCCCAGCGCCAGCGAATCCCGCGGACTGGCCAGGCGAACCGGTTTGCCGGACATCAGGACACGGCCGCTGTCGGGATGGTAAAGCCCTGTCAGGACATTCATGAGGGTGCTTTTCCCGGCGCCGTTTTCACCTAGGAGGGTATGGATTTCTCCGGGCCGGACCTCAAAAGAAACCTGATCGAGGGCAACCACGCCGGGAAATGTTTTACGAATATGTTCAACACGCAGTAAGTCTGCCATGGTCCCCGACAAGTGCCTGAAAACAAACCGGAGAGAGAAACACCCTGATCCTCTCTCCGGTCGTATTAGGGATAAATTTTAAGACTGTTCGTCTGGTTGTTTGACCGGCTTCACGACCCGCCCCAAGGGTCTTCAGCCCGGCGATGAGAAACATCAAGCCTATTTCACGAACCGTCGAATGCTTTGGTCTGTTACTTTGAAATATTACCCTGAACACCTTCGACAAACCAGTTCATGCCGAGCAGGTCACCATCGGAGAGGGTTGTGCCGGCAGCCACTTTTTCAACACCTTTCTGGTCCTTGATGGGTCCCTGAAAAGGATGAAATTTGCCGGAGACAATGGCAGCGGTCTTATCCTCAACCATGCTGCGAACTTCGGCCGGAACCTGGTCAGCAAGAGGTGCCAGTTTAACCAGCCCTTTGTCCAGCCCCCACCAGAGCTGGTCGTTTTTCCAGGTTCCATCATGAACAGCCTGGGCTACCTGAGTATAAACCGCGCCCCAGTTCCAGATCGGAGCGGTCAAAAACGCCTTGGGAGCAAACGAGCGCATATCGCAGTTGTAACCGATAACATAAGCACCGCGGGTTTCGGCGGCCTGAAGCGTAGCCGGTGTGTCCTGATGCATGGCCAGGACATCGCAACCAACATCCAGGAGACTGTCAGCAGCCACCCGCTCAATACCCGGATCAAGCCAGGTCTGAGTCCAAACGACTTTGACCTTGGCTTCAGGGTTAACACTACGAACCCCGAGAGTAAAGGCATTGATGCCTCTGACAACTTCAGGGATAGGGAAGGCGGCGACATAACCTACCATATTGTTTTTCGTCATCTTGCCGGCCACCATGCCTGAAAGAAAGCGGGGTTCGTACATGCGGCCGAAGTAGGTCCCGACATTGTCAGCGGTCTTGTAACCGGAGCAGTGCATAAACACCACATCCTTGAAGCGTTTGGCAACATCGATGGTGGCATCCATATAGCCGAAACTGGTGGTAAAAATGACGTTGTGTCCCTTATGGACCAGCCCCATGATGGCACGGGCCGACTCGGCCCCCTCAGGCACAGACTCGATATAGGTCGAGGGTTCCACAAAAGAAAGTTTTTCCATTTCCTGACGCCCCTGGTCATGAGCGAACGACCAGCCTGCATCCCCCACCGGACCAATATAAAGGAACCCGGCTTTGACCTTCTCCTGGGGGGGAGCGGCATTGACGCCAATGCTAAACGAAAAACAACTTACGAGTAGAACCATGAACAGAAAAATGGACTTTTTCATCGCGGCAACCTTTCATAATGGATGGCTCACAGGAACGGGATTGATAATGGAAGTGCCATTATCGATACAAGTCGCGGGGTTGTCAATCCCTCTCTAAGGATGTCAAAGGCAAAAAACCTTTTCCGAGGAAACCGGAACAGGCCATGGACCGTCTACAGGAGGAAATCGCCAGGGGCATGTTGCTGGAACGTTGCGAGAAAGGGGAAGCCAAAGACGGGTCAAAAAAATCTCTAATTTTTTTTGCATGAAAAAGCCACTTGTGGGTAACATGATTATTACCTGAATCAGTGAGTAATAACTGTTCAGGCCATCATTCAAAAAAAACATCATTTTCCCCAGAGAGAACCTCGTGAATTTCAATACCAAAAAATGGAGACGCCTGGAATACGAAGGAATCCCCATCTACCTGAACCCGGATGAACCAAGATGGTTCGTACCAAACACCGAGGGTGACCGCTTATTGCGCGCTGCCCTGAACGACACCGGCCATGACAATCCGGCTTTCCTTCGCTTTCTGCCTCGTTTACCTGCCGCCAATGGCGACACATACAAGGGTCGTTCAGAACATCTCCAGCTTGAGCATCTGAACGAGCTGTGGTTCCACCTGACCAACCGCTGCAACCTCAGCTGCTCCCACTGCCTGTTCTGTTCCTCGCCTCAGGAGACCCCTGAAATAAGCCTGCAGCAGGTGGTCAAAACGGCGGCAGAAGGACACAGCCTCGGCTGCCGCGTTTTCGCCCTGACCGGCGGAGAACCCTTTGTTCATCCTGAAATTGAGGAAATCATCCATCGCCTTCTGGCTCTGCCCCAAAGCCATGTGGTTGTGCTTACCAACGGCATGAATCTGCCGGAATTTCTCTCAAGAAACACCTTTGACCATGAACGCCTCCACTTGCAGATCAGTATGGACGGGCTGGAGCCTCACCACGAGGCCATTCGTGGAAAAGGATCGTTTTCGAAGCTGAAGTCAAACCTCTTGTGGCTCAAAAAGAAAAAGGTCCCCTACACCCTCTCCATGTGCGTAACCCACGGCAATGTCCGGGACATGGCCGACTTTGTCGATGTGGCTGCCGGTCACGGCGCCGCCAATGTCCACTTCATGTGGTATTTCATTCGCGGAAGGGGCAGTAAAGAGGAGTTCCCCACAACCGATGAAATTTTTGAGAACCTCGTTCCCGCAGCCGCTCGGGCAGCAGAAGCAGGCATTCAAATCGACAATATTGAAGCATTAAAAACCCAGATTTTCGCACCGCCCGGAACCATACACGATGGCACCACCGCAGGATGGGAATCTTTGGCCGTCGGCCCGGATTGTCAACTCTATCCCTCTGCCGCCCTCATCGGCATGCCGGAATTAGCGACAGACTTAGAAAACGGCCTCGAATCGGCCTGGCGCAACAGCCCTGTCCTGGCCAACATCCGCGAGCAAAGCGCTGCAAATCTCCAGGCCCCTTTTCGTTTCCTGCTAGGCGGCGGCGATATCGACCATAGTTTCATCCACAACAGTACCTTCATGGGAGACGATCCCTATCTTCCTCTCCATGAAAAACTCGCCCTCTGGCTGATCAGCCGGGAAGCGGCACGCCAACCAGGAAAAGGTCCTCCGCGCCTGCGCCTGCGTATGGGGGAAATCCTCGAGAGCTGCGGCGCTCACGGCAAGGTGGCCCTGGTCCACTCCAACTGCCTGTTGGCCACGGCTCAGGAAAACAGTCTGACCGTGGTAAAAACTTTCTACTCCGAAGCCGTCGGGGATAAAAAGGAGGATATTCTCAATCCGGTCTGCTATGACGAGGATTTGGTCCGCCACATCCCGGAGGAGTTCCGCTTCAGGGGCTACGGCTGCGGGAGTCCGGTACTCGACGCAGCCATCGAGAAAGGGGAACATGTCGTTGATCTTGGCTGCGGCAGCGGAGTGGAATGTTTCGTAGCCGCCCGCCTCACCGGACCTTCCGGCCGGGTTACGGGTATCGATATGCTCGACCCCATGCTCGAGCTGGCCCACAAAGGCTTGGAGGGCGTGTCTAAAAACCTCGGCTTCCGCAATATCAAATTTAAAAAAGGCTACCTGGAGAAACTCCCTCTTCAGGACGACTCCGTAGATGTAGTGCTGTCCAACTGCGTCATGAACCTGTCGGTCGACAAACGCCGTTCCTACGGCGAAATTTTCAGAGTCCTGCGCCCCGGTGGACGGCTGGTCATCTCGGATGTAGTCTGTGAAAGCGACCCCGATCCGGCGATCCGCAATGACGAAACCCTGCGCGGTGAATGCATTGCCGGCGCCATGACTCAGGGCCACCTGTGGGCGCTTCTGGAGGAGACAGGTTTCACCGGCACGCTGTTTGTCAAGCGCTTCCCCTACCGGACCGTGCAGGGGCATCCGTTCTTCTCCCTCACCTATTCGGCCCGCAAACCGGCGGTCTCAAAGCCGGTCCGGGTTCTCTATCGGGGCCCTTCGGCCGAACTTGTCACACCCACCGGGCTCCGGCTGCTTGCCGGGACGGTTCACACCATCCCCGCTCAGGAAGCGGGACTGCTGGGAAAACAGGTTTTTATCCTCGACGAGGCCGGCTTTGTTACCAATGTTGAAGCTGAAAACTCCTGCGCCTGCTATCTGCCACCGGAAGAGAGAAAAAGCCAAGAAGCTGCCCCCGGCAAGGTGGCTCATTTTCCACGCCACACTTCCGGCTGCATGGTCTGCGGTGCCGCCATTGAATATTTTTCAATGGAAAAGGAGCAAAAGTGCTCCTACTGCCAAAAAACCTTTTCCGCCAATGCAACCTGTGAAAAAGGACACTTCGTCTGTGATGCCTGCCACGAGGAGGACGGCCTCGAAATCATCCGCCATATCTGCCTGCATACAAAAGAAACGGATATGCTCAAGCTTTTCGAACAGATCCGCAGCCATCCGGCTATCCCGGTCAACGGCCCGGAACACCATGCCCTGGTTCCAGGCGTCATTCTCGCCACCTATCGCAACCTCGGTGGCACCATCTCCGACTCTATCATTGAAACCGGGATTAAACGCGGAAGCTCCGTGGCCGGTGGTTATTGCGCCTTCATGGGTGTCTGTGGCGCGGCCATCGGGGTGGGAACCGCCTTCAGCCTCATCCTTGATGCCAACCCCCTGAAACCGGAAGAACGCAAGCAAGTTCAGCAGGCGGTTCACGGGGCCCTGGAAGAAATCGCGGCCCTGCATGCGGCCCGCTGCTGCCAGCGGGACTGCTGGCTGGCCCTGAAAAAAGCCGCCGAACTTTCAGCTGAATTGCTGCCGGTGGCTTTAAAAGCCGAGGGAGTTTTGGTATGTAGACAACAGCAGCAGAACCATGAATGCCAAGGGAACAAATGCCCTCTTCTTGCTGCATCCCTGGCCCGAGATGAGTTTTCAGCCATCCGGGGGCAAGGCGCTGGGGACGATCCTGTGTGAAACCTGAGAGGAAATGTTGAAACGCATCCACATCCTGGTAACACTTGGCCTTCTTCTGCTGATCCTGCAGGCCTGTAGCCCCAGGAAGCTCTCGGTCAGGGACCTGGAGACTTTTCCCCAGCAGGCTCTGGTTTATGTCGGAGAGGATCGACTCATTATTGAGCCTGGAAAACAGGAACAGCCGGGAAACCGCTCCTGGGGTTAATGAATTTCATGACCGACCCTATCTGGCGTGAAGAGATAAAAGCACCATAAAAAAGTAAAACCGATCAAGGCACTTTTCCTGCAAATAACCATTTCAAAAAATAGAAAAAAGTAATTTCGGATATAGGGCTGGTTCCCTGATCTATGGGCAGGAGTGCTGGACTGATACTTTTCCGCCTCTTGCGCTAACGGGAAAAACCTCTTAACATATTATTATTGCAATACGAAAATCTTTGTTGCCGTTGAAATCCTTTGAGATATTTGTTACAAAAGAGGCGCTTAGAAAATACTTTTATTAAAAAACATTCAGCCTCTCAATAAAATACGGGGAAAGTCAACCGAATGGCTTTCGAAACCGATGGAATGAACCCTTTTCTGAAATTTTTCCATCAACCTACCACCCGGCAGAAAAAAGGGTTTTGAATCTAACCATGCGCAATCTGTTCAAAAAAAGATCGAACAACCACAGGCCCGCTAACTGGCGTGATTTCCAGACTCAACTAAAGCAAAATTCCAATGAACGGTGGTTCTCCAACCATCCTGGTTCCCGTGTAACGATTTTCTTTCTTCTGGCAGTTCTCACTATTTGTGCACTGGCCGCCCTGCCCTGGCACGGATCATCCCCAAAATCTTCAACAGTTGCAGAGGCCTCCCTCCCTCCCGAGCCTGGCCTGCAGTTGAATAGCAAAAAAGACCTTCTCAAGCTTTTTTCAGAGCATGGTTTTAACAATCTGGACAGCAAATTCGTCAATTTGCCGGTCAATAACCAGGTCCTTCAGGTCGAGACCACCATCAATCCAGAACTTCAGGACTACCTGCTCAAAAAAATGGACCGTAAAAACTCGCGTTACATCGGCATTGTCGCCATGGAAGCGGATACCGGACGTATCCTGGCTCTGGCGGGTTTTGATAAGGAAGACCCGAACGGCAATCCCTGCCTGCGCAGCGATTTTCCCGCTGCCAGTATCTTCAAAATCGTTACGGCCGCTGCGGCCGTGGACCATTGCGGCTTGAATGCCAACTCCAAAATGCACTTTAACGGCTACAAGCACACCCTCTATAAGAGTCAGCTCAAAGAAAAAATCAACCGCTATACCAACACTATTTCTCTCAAAAATGCTTTTGCCCAGTCGGTAAATCCGGTCTTCGGCAAAATCGGCAAACTCTATTTGGGAGGAGCGCAATTGGAGGAGTTTGCTGATGCCTTCGGTTTCAACACCCCATTCGATTTCGAACTCCCCCACGATCCCAGCCAATTCAAGGTTGAGAACCGCCCTTACAACTGGGCCGAGTTGGCAAGCGGGTTCAATAACGATACCACCTTATCGCCCCTGCATGGCGCGGTCATGGCGTCGGCCGTACTTAACGAAGGGCATCTGGTGGAACCCGCCATCGTCGACCGCATCCTGGACCCCGAAGGTAAAACCATCTATCAATGGAACTCAACTTTCGCCAAACAAGCTATGTCTCCGGAAGCCTCGACGGTTCTGAATCATTTGATGCAAACCACCGTTTCATCGGGAACCAGCCGTAAATCTTTTCGGGGCTACAGGAGGGACAGGACCCTGTCGCGCCTCCAGATCGGCGGCAAAACCGGTTCCATCGACAACCGCACTCATGACCAACGTTTCGATTGGTTTGTTGGTTTCGCCAAAGAACGGGCGGGAGATGCCAAACTGGCGGTCGCGGTTATGGTTGCCCATCAGGATTACATAGGCATCCGTGCCAGCCGCTATGCCCGTATGGCCATGAAATATTATTTTCAAAACTGCCTCTCCGCAGACAACGCGATTCAATCCGGCCAGGGCGGTTGATTTTTCCCCTCCGATTCAATTTCTTCAGAAAATCCAGTATATTTCTCCAACCTTAAGAAGGTTTTTCGCGTCGCAGGTCCTTCCTGAAAATTGAATAATCATTATTTTTTAGTAAAATTACATTTAAAGGGTTCTAAAATTTCCCGTTGTAAGGTGTTATGGCTATCCGGATTTATCTTCAGGCGTTATGCCCTTATGATGCGAGGTGACAAATGTCACGATCCGCAATAAATATTTCAGAAATTCCCTGCCAAAAAAACGGCAAGAATTCATGCGCAATAAACAATGAAATAAACCATCAAGTATATTTCCCATCATCAATCGCGACAGCGGAAAATTCTATTCGAAAATATTCGTATAGATCGGCCTGTCTCCAAGGGAAAAAGCCTTTCCACCTTTTTTCACGCAACCATTCACAATTCGATAAGCCCCTTAAAATAAAATACTATTCAGCTGTTATTGAGAAGAGATTCAGGTGGTATCCCATGTTGGCCACCTTGCCCGGATCAGACGAAATACGTTGGCACAAACCTGAACAGTACCCATAGGACGGGACCAGAAACGGAAATGCATTATTAAAAAAGTCTCCATGATTGATTTGGGCAACAAGGCTGTATTAGATGTGGCAATGTTTTGGATAGGGTTTTTGGCAAAAAACATATTGCTTGAAATCCGAAAAATTGTTTGGTGGGTACAGCTATGAAAACTGCACGAAGGGGAATTTCCCGAAAACAACAGATTCATGCCACTATGCCGGAGTACTCTCCCCTTACCATGGAAAGCGTCTTCAACACGCTGCATGAGGGAGTTTTCATTTACGACATTCAACGCAAAAGCATTGCCCTGAATCCCGCCGCTTTAAAAATGCACGGCCTCCAAAGCCTTCAAGATGTACAACACTCCCTGAGCAGACTCTTTTTCATGTTTGAGCTCCTGACTCCCACGGGGGAAGTCCTGCCCATGCAACAATGGCCTTTAGCCAGAATCCTGCGCGGAGAGTCCTTTTCCGATCTTGAACTGATTGTTCGCCGCAAGGACCTGGGGTGGGAAAAATACTGGTCTCTATCAGGAGCAAGGGTTTTCGACCAAAATGGCAAACCCAAGCTGGCCGTAATTTCCATTCAGGACATTACCCAGCGAAAACAGACCGAGCACGAGTTCCGAACCTTTTTTGACAATGCGGCCGTGGGAAATGCCCAGGTTGATCTGGAGGGAAGGTTCATTCGCGTCAATGAGCGCATGTGCGAAATTACCGGCTACAAACGTGAAGAATTGCTCCAAATGAGTCCCATGGACATCACCCACCCGGACGACTGTCAAAAAGAACAGGATGGCCTTACAGCTCTCATTGAAGGGAAAAACTCTGTCCACAAATTGGAAAAACGCTACATCCGCAAAGACGGGAAAGTCATCTGGGTGCAAGTAAACGCTGGGCTTGTGCGCGATATGAAAGGCAAGCCGCTCCGCACGGTTGCCACTATCCGGGACATTACAGAAGAAAAACAGCTGACCGACGATCTGGCCTCTGCCAAACACGAAGCCGAGGAACGTTCAAGCGAACTCTCCGCCGCCATGGAAAGCCTTGCCGAAGGTGTTGTTTTTTACGACAACGAGCACCAGATCACTCATATGAACTCCGCCGCACAAAAGATCCTCGGCTTCAGCCTTGAAGAAGCCCAAAAACCGACAGAAGAGCGCATCCATCTTTTTCGCATCCGCTCCCGCGAAGGGCAGGTCCCTGAAAAAACAGACCTTCCGGGTTATCGAGCCGCTAAGGGTGAGGCCGTTGCAAATGAAAAATTCATGATTTATCCGAAAGGGAGCGATACCCCCATTCACATTCTTTCCAACGCCGCCCCCATCAAATGTGACGGGAAAACCATTGGCGTCATCCAGACCATAACGGATATTTCCGACACCTTGGACGCCATACGCCAGGCACAGGAGGCCAACCGGGCCAAAAGCCAGTTTTTGGCCAACATAAGCCACGAACTTCGTACCCCCATGACCAGTATTATGGGAATGCTGGACCTGACCCTAAGCGGCCCCATATCCAGAGAACAACGTTACAACCTTGAAACAGCCCGGGAAGCTGCGGACTCGCTGCTCTTCCTGATCAATGACCTTCTTGATCTGACACGCATCGAAGCCCAAAAATTTGAATTGTCTGAAGAGCCTTTTGACTTGTGGCAAACCCTGAACCGGGTCATGGAGCTCCTGTCGCCAAAAGCAAAGGGGAAAAATATCGGCTTCGGCCTGAAAATCAGCACGGGTATGCCAAAATATGTGTCAGGTGATGCCCAGCGTTTAAAACAGGTTCTGATTAATCTTCTCGACAATGCCATCAAGTTCACCTCCCAGGGGGAAGTCAGCCTGATTGTTGAGGCCGTTGGAAAGCGCGATGCCGGGAAACTCCTTCGCTTTACGGTCCGCGACACCGGCATAGGCATCCCTGAGGGGAAAATTCAACAATTGTTCAGCCCTTTCCAACAGTTGGACCAATCCCTGACCCGAAAGTTCGGTGGTATGGGCCTGGGGCTGACAATTTCCCGGGAAATCGTTCACCGGATGGGAGGGGAAATCGATGTCAACAGCACCCCGGGGAGTGGCAGCCAGTTCTCTTTCACGGTCTGTTTTGCCATAGAAAAAGCAGCCAGACCAGTTAAGCGGGAACGGAAAAAAGAGTTCATCGAGAAAGCAGAGACTTTTGTTGTCCCTACCGAGACGGCGAAAATCCTCATTGCCGAAGACGAGCCAACCCTGAGAAAATTGATCCAAATTCTTTTCCTCCAGACCCCCTGGAAAACCGAAACCGTTAAAACCGGCAAAGAGGCCGTTGAAAGATGGAAAGAAGGTCAATTTGAAATGGTTCTCATGGATGTCCAGATGCCGGAAATGGATGGACTGGAAGCCACAAGAGCCATCCGCACCCTGGAAAGCAAAAGCGGCAAACGAACTCCTATTGTCGCCCTCACCGCCCATGCCAGAAAAGAAGAGAAAGATCTGTGTCTGGCCGCCGGCATGGATGACTGCCTGACCAAACCCTTTAAATCCTCAGATCTTTTCACCGTGGTCCAAAAACTACTTCTGCAGAAAAATACTCAGAAATGACCTGCCGTGCCCTCCCTGCAACAAAGGGGGACTCCTTGTCTGTAACCATTGCATTGAACTTTTCTGGCAGACGGGTTCAACTGCCAGAGAACTGGGACATCTTTATTGACACAAACCAGCAAAGGGGACACTATCGGCAGAGAAAAAATCATTTTCGCCCATAGGGTTTTACTGCATGGATTTCGATTTTTCCCTTTTGCAAATAGGCATGGTGTGCCTGATCGGCATTGTCCTGGGCATCTGGGGGGCGATTCTCGGCAGTACCATGTTTGTGCTCGTTCCTCTGCTGAACTACCTGGGGCTCCCCATTCATGCGGCCATCGGTACGGCAAAACTCTCCATTGTCGGCCGGGAAATCATGCCGATTTTTGTTTTCGGGCGGAGCGGAAAAATCACTGCCAGGCTGGTTGTTCCCCTGTGCCTCAGCTTAATCGTCAGTGCCCATCTGGGAGCACTTCTCGCAGTAAACCTTGATGGAGAGATTCTCAGAAAAATAGTGGGCGCTTCCATGGCCATAATGTCCTTAATCGCCCTCTTTAACAAGAACACCGGACTCGGAGAAACCCCCGTCACCTTCACCCTCCGTCATGATCTCATTAACATTGCCTGTGGAACCCTGATCGGTTTCTATACCGGGATATTCGGCGGCGGCACCAATATTTTCATTATTTTTCTCCTGGTATACTTGTCCGGTAATTCCTTTTTGCAGGCAGTTGCCAATTCCAAAATACCGAATATTCTTGTCACCGCCGCGTCACTTCCAGCTTTTATCGGCAACGGTTATGTCATATGGAAGATCGGAATTCCTCTTACCCTCTGCACGGCCCTGGGCTCGACCCTTGGGGCAAAAATCGCCCTGAGGAAAGGAAGCCGGCTGATTCGCGCTCTGTTCCTGGCCCTGGTTATCAGCCTGGCTGTTATCTATCTTGCAACCTGAGATTTGGGTTGCCTCTTTTCCGAATGATTGTTTTCTTTCCCCTAAGCCAGAAAAATTTTGACGGAGGAAACCACGGAGGGCTGGGAATATTCTCGGCAGCACGGCCATGATCACCGTATGGCTGCCACTGACCCTTTTCTGCGCCTTTTCCCTGGCCACCAGCGACGCTTTAACAAAAAAGGCCCTCGTCCATCATAACGAGTACCTGATTGCCTGGTTGAGGCTTCTGCTCACCCTGCCAGTCCTCTTGGCCCCCCTGTTTTTTATACCCGTACCGTCTCTGAACCAGGATTTTTATTCTGCCGTTCTCATCGCCCTGCCCCTGGAGACCGCCGCAGCATTATTTTATATTCGCGCCCTCAAGGTTTCACCTCTCAGTCTGACCCTTCCGTTTCTGGCTTTTACCCCTGTTTTTCTTCTCGTCATTCCTTTCCTCCTGCTGGGGGAGAAAATTACTCAAACCGGCGGCATAGGCATCCTTCTCATTGCCGTGGGAAGTTATACCCTGAACCTCGGTGAAACCCGAAAAGGTCTCATGGAGCCATTTCGAGCTATCCGCCGCGAGCGTGGGGCACTCTACATGATTATCGTCGCCTTCCTTTTCAGCATCACCTCCACCCTCAGCAAAAAGGCTATTGCCGCCTCATCGCCACTGTTTTTCGCCTCTATTTACTTTCCGGCCCTGGTTCTTTTACTGACGCCTTTTGCCATCTATTTCGGCAAAAGGGAGATGAAAGGGATGTTTAAAAACAAAGCCTTCAAGTCAGCCCTTCTCCCCTCCTTTTTCTATTCCATAATGCTCATCACCCACATGCTTGCCATCAGCATGGCACCCGTGGCCTACATGATATCCGTCAAGCGCCTGAGTCTCTTAATCGGGGTGTTTTACGGGCATTTGTTTTTCAAGGAGAAAGGATTCCGGGAACGGCCCCTTGGGACGGCGTTAATGCTTCTGGGCGTGGTACTGATCACTTTGAATCGATAAATAAAAAAAGGGACTTTTTGACAACAGGAAGATTAATTCGCAAGGCAAGCCAGGAAAACTTTACAAGAAACTTATTTGTTGGAACGAATCCAACTCACTCCAGAACCTTAATAACCATTAGCGTCATGTCATCCTGAAGCTCCCCCAAACAGAAATTCCGCACTTTATTAACAATGGTATGGCAGATATCACGGGAGGACTTTTCAGCCAAGGTGGCCATGACCTGAGTAAGCCTGGCAGTTCCATACATTTCCTCTTTGGAATTTTTGGCCTCCCACAGACCATCGGTCCCAATAAGCAGGATATCACCGGGTTCGAGAATAATTGGCGATGCAATGGGGTAGTCTGCTTTTTTCTTAATTCCCAGCGGAATGCCCGTAGCCAAGAGTTCACTGATCCGCCGCTGTCTCGCCTGATACCAGAAAACAGGTCCATGTCCAGCGCTGTCCCATTGCAAAGAACGGGCATTGGTGTCTAAAACTCCGAAAAAAAGCGTCATAAAAACAGTGTCTTCGGTATCCCTCAACAGGCAATGGTTCAACTTTTGAAACAGTACGTCCAATACCGAGTGGTAATGTTCCACCTCGGTTCGAAGTACCCCCCGGATCATCGCCATGACCAGACCAGCGGCAACGCCATGCCCGGAGACATCTCCAACAACAAAGCCTAGAGTGCCATTCGGATGGAGTTGCTGATCCAAAAAATCGAAATAATCTCCTCCGACCATTTGGCAGTAAAAACTTTTTGCGAAAATATCATACCCTTCTATTTGGGGGGTTTCTCGAGGCAGAAGGTGCTGCTGAATTTCATTGGCCAAAGCCAGTGAATGCTCGATCTCCTGAAGCCGTTTACGCTCGGTAATATCACGCACAATCCCGACCAGCATCCGCCGCCCCTTCCAGTAAAAAACATTGGCAGACATTTCAGCTTCAAAGGTTGTCCCGTCCTTTCTTTTATGCCAGGCCAGGGGGACCTCTTTTAAGCTCAGCCTTATCTCCTTTTCTCCCAATCTGGGCGCAAGGTTTAGATCTTTCCATTTCAGCAGGGAAAACTCTTTCTTGCTGTAACCGTAAAGTTTCAGAGCAGCCTCATTGAAATGCACGATGCTCTGCTGATCGGCATCAAAGAGGATAATGGCGTCGGTTCCTGCAGAAAAAAGCAGTTTATACATTTCCTCTGCTTCCCGCAGGGCCTCTGCCGTATGTATATTTCTGGTAATGTCTCGGGAAATGGCAGATGCACCGATGATACGTCCGAATGCATCCATAACCGGAGAAACCGACAGGGAAACCGATATTACCTGGCCGTCCTGCCGAAGATGCATGGTCTGGAAATGCTTAACTCTTTCCCCTCTCTGAATGCGCTTATGAATTCCAGTCATTTCATCATAGCGCTCGGGCAGCAAAAGCTCCGAAAACAAGTGGCCGACCATTTGCTCTTTTCTGTAGCCGTAAATTATTTGTGCACCGCTGTTCCAACTGACGATACGCCCCTCCGGCGTCAAACCGATAATGGCATCATCTGAACCTTCGACAATCGAAGCCAGGAAGGAGCGTAATTCCTCCATCCATTCCTCCCCGAAAAAGAGATTAAAATCAACAAAAGTATAGCAAACACAGCGGTCGCTGCTGCGATTTCTCAAACCGGGGGGTGCCATCTTTAATTTTTTCAAAGTACCATGGTGGGAGCCCAGGTTCATTATCGGCTGCATGAAAATTCCCAAGAACTCAAAAAATCTTGATGGCGAGGCATTTTTCAACATTAGTGATATGCTTTTTTTTACCGAACAGGCGGGAATGGCAGGCAAGATTATACGTTCAAAAACGAAAAAACGGGGACCGGGCGGCGCTACTGAAAAAACATCCATGGATGGCTGGAGTAAACAGTCCGAAAGCAGGTTGCCGGGAAACTGCCGACAAAGGCGCAATCATCAAAGGAATAAAAGTATGGCGGACAATCCTCAGATGCAGGAACGCCGCTGCCAGATTTGTGGCCGCCGGGAAGACGAAACCGAGGTCCTGGTGGCGGGTTTGGTACGGCCTGTGGTTTCGGGCCTTATCAGGCAAACTCATCCTAGCTGGTCCGAGGAAGGATTCATCTGCCTGGAAGACCTTAACCGGTTTCGCAACCAGTATGTACTGTCTTTAATTGAAACGGAAAAAGGAGAGCTGTCTGATCTTGAAAAAGAAGTCCTGGAAAGCATAACCAGGCACGAGATCCTTGCCACCCATACCGATCAGGAGTACGAAACCCAACTCAGTTTCGGGCAGCACCTCTCGGATCGCCTCGCCCGCTTCGGTGGCAGTTGGAGGTTTATACTTATTTTTGCGGGAATACTGGTGGTCTGGGTTCTCATCAACACCATTGTTTTCATTTTCAAACCCTTCGATCCTTATCCCTTCATCCTTCTAAATCTGATTTTGTCCTGCCTTGCCGCCCTGCAGGCGCCCATTATCATGATGAGCCAAAACCGCCAAGAGGAAAAGGACCGGCTTCGGGCCATGCACGACTATCAGGTCAATCTCAAAGCGGAACTGGAGATTCGCCAACTGCATCAGAAGCTCGACCATCTTCTCTCCCACCAGTGGGAACGCCTGGTGGAAATACAGGAAGTTCAGATGGAGCTTCTGACCGAAATGAGAGGGACAAATTCAAAACCAAATCATTCCAATTCATCACCCGGGAAGGACGGATAAAAACAGCTTCTTTTCTAAGGACAGTAGGTTTTACTGCTCCTTTTTGAAGGTGGCCCCGGCCAAAACCAGATCCCCTTTGAGCAGAAAAAGATTCACCCGCTCCCCAAGAGTTTTCAGAATAGTCCCAACTTTATCCGGAAAATGATCGAAAGCTATCTCCAATTCTTCAACATACTGTAGAAGCTCATTGATGGAGTCTCCGGCGGGGGTGCCGAGACGATCAACCATTGCGAGGAGGATTTCCTTTCCCTTTTTCAAATTAGCCTTCGCCTCATCCTTACGAGCAAGATAAAATAAGCGGTCGGCATCGTAGACAAGCTGCCTGAACTCGGTCATAGGAATGTCGTAAAGCTTAAGTTTCAGCAGAGAGTGCCTGGTCTTTTCCAGAGAAGCGAGAGCCTGGGAAGAATTTCCGGACTTGATACTTTCACCGGTTTCCTTTTGAATATCAAGGGCTTTGTCCACCGTATCGGCAAGGTAAATAAAGCTGGTCTCTTCCAAAGCGGGTATCCAGGGCTTGGGAACCGGCTCCTCGGAACAGGAAAGCAGGAGAAAGACCAAGCCGAAAACTATCAGCGGGATTATTTTTTTACATTTCATACAATCTGCCTATAAGGGAGAAACGGCATCATTTCAACATGCCTGGGGACAAGAAGTTTCTGAAATAATAGATAGCGTAAAACCCGCCAGAATCCCAGCCAAAAATTCAAATAGAATATCAATATGCAATATGCGAACGGCATTTCCGTCGCGGCTCCTCGTTTATTTTCCATTGGCAGCATCGAGGGGCCGGGCACCATTGTCTTTTTCAGCAAAATTACGTTTCAGAACCAACGCGATATCGTTGTCAAAAAGGGCGTTCAACAATCTTGCGAGAAGCCAAAACGTTAAAAAAGGAAGGGCGATTACCTGGATAAAAAAGATCCCCACGTACAAAAACATCAGCTCCAAAAGATTTTGTATGATCTCTCCCATATTGTTGACCGTGGTTACAATGGCATTTTTGAAAGCCACCGTATTGCGTTTGATAAATGCGGCGCTGTTGCCGATTGTGTCTAGAATGCCATTGAATTCGGGTAGTGACAGCTCTTTTAATCTATCGAGTTCGGCTGAACCTAGGGCCAGGTTCCTGGTCGCGGTGGATACGCGGTCGTCAAAAAAGTGTTTTTGAAGAAACTCGTTGGCCATGGACGACACGGGTAGGCAAAAACGGGCCACCACCAGGATGATCACAATCCTCATGGCGATATTCCTGAACCGGAGAACCCTTTCATTTCTGAACCATAACAGCACGGCGAAGACACCGAGAAAAATGGCCAACAACGGCGGCACAAACATCTGACTGATTTCATAGGCCAGTTTCTGAACCCCTAAAGAGGTAATCGCAATGACAAGCACATTTGACAAACGTTCCGCCATGTCATCGATCGGATCCAACGCCTGACCAACCGCCAGGGAAACACCAACGCCAGCGGGCTCCAACTGCAAATTTGACTCTTTCACAATGGAAACCGAAGCATTGACCACCCTGCAGCCTGCATAGGCCAGACCCGCCTTGGTTATTGCACCGGAAAAATAAACATCGGCCCTTGAATCCACAACCGGGATTTGGCGACCAGAACAAAAGAAGAGTATTATCGCTGCCAGTATGCAGGCAACCGACACAACAGCCGTTTGTTTAAAGGAATATGGCATGAGGGCTCCTCCATTCTGGAACGCCGCGAGATAATTTCAACAACAGGAAAAAGTACCTGTATCCTTGCAACAGCTGCTCCATTCACCATTTTTTCTGCCTGGATAACCACCTCCGGCTTTTGTCCATAAGATTTTTTTCCTAACCCTGCTTTCCAACAAAGCCCCCTCATAAATCTTGACTTACGATATAAACAATCAGACACCACATCCCCCGGAAACCTTTGCCTGGGAAGAATTCCTTAGAACCACTTCATCCACGTCGTCCTTTCCCCAGCAAAGTCGGCAAAATAGAGCCCCGCAAATCCAGTAGGAATTGGATTTGCAAGAGGAATCCCCGCTCATGACAAAACGGGTTAAAAAACTGAAATTTTTACTGCGAACCGACAGAAAGGGAGCGACAAACATAGCCACAGCCAATCATAAATATCGGTTTGTTTTTACAAAAAACATGAGCAATTTTCCATCTAGTCAAAACTTTTAATAAAAAAATACTTCAAAAACAGATATTAACCGAAAAATGGCCGCCTTACCGGCCAAATAACATCGCGCGGGAGACATCATGGAAACAAAATATTCTGTCATGTTTACAGGGGAACTCTGTTCCGATTTCAATTTCGAGGAGGTTCTCTCAAATTTCATCGCACTTACCAAAATGGAGGCAGAAAAGGCCAAAAAGTTTCTTTCATCAACCAAACCAGTGCTGATAAGAAAGGACGTGGACCGTGAAACCGCAGAAAAATACCAGTCCGGCTTGACAAAAGCCGGCCTCCACATCGAACTGCTTGGCTCGGAGGCACCGCCGGCCGCAAGCGCAGCAGCAGTCGCCCCGGTCCCTGCGTATCAGACCTCTTCTGCTCCGGCTCAGACCGCGGAAAACCCCTACGCCGCCCCCAAAGCCGACCTCAAAGTCGAGAAGAAAGATGAATTTGGCGCTTGGCTCGATGAACCGCAGAAAGTCCCTGCTTTCAACGGCGGGTACTGGATCAAAAGCGCAACCGCCTTGTTTCTGGCGGAGCCCTGGAGGTGGGTGGGAATGTTTTTGGTCGCCATGCTGATTACTATCCCGATCAACTTCCTTCCTTTTGTGGGTGGTCTAATCAATACCTTCCTCGGCATTCTCTTTGCCGGAGGCATCATCATGGGAGCTCATGAACTGGCGGAAGGCGGGGACCTCACCTTTGGTTATTTGTTTAAAGGCTTCAAACAAAACAGAAATCAACTTATTTTAGTTGGCGTGATTTATCTGGCCTTCTTTATTTTGGTAGGATTTGTTGCAGCTTTAATCCTGGGGGGCTCACTGGGCCTGTTTGGCATGGCTGGAGGCAACCCGGGGGGCATCGCCATGGCAATGCAGAACAACATGGGTCTGTTCTGGATTATCGTACTTGTTGGGCTTGGCATCCTCACCCTGTTTATGATGGCCTACTGGTTCACAACACCGCTGGTGGCGCTCGCGGACCGCAACGCCCTGGCTTCCTACAAACTAAGCTTCCGGGGTTGTCTGAAAAACTGGACGGCCTTCCTGATTTATGGTCTGGTTTTTCTTGCAATCATTATATCGCTCATGGTCGGTTACATGCTTGTAAGCGGCGTTCTCAGTGGCCTGACCAGCGGTAACACTATGTTTATTGGCATGATGCTAATTATGGCCCTGATCGGCTTGCCTATTACTATTATTGGCGCACTTTCCGTCTACACGGGTTTTCGGGAAATTTTTTATCGGTCCGCCTGAACCCCCTGACTTAATTTCCAAAGACCACAAATTACGGGCTATGACGGAAAGCAAAAACCCTTGGCGACTAAACTCGACACCATCTCCCACTATCAAACCCCGGAAGGCATTGAACTCAGTCTGGCCCTGGCGGGCCCCATGGCCCGCGGGATGGCCTGGATTATCGACTTTGCCATACGGGTCGGTCTGTACTTCATTCTCGCCATCATCGTCGGCCTGTTGGGTGGTCTGGGCACCGCTATCATTCTTATCAGTCTGTTCATCATCGAATGGTTTTATCCGGTTTTTTTCGAGGTCCACAATGGTATGACGCCGGGGAAAAAAGTCATGGGCCTGCAGGTAGTCCATGACGACGGAACTCCCGTGTCCTGGACCTCTTCCCTGCTCAGGAATCTGATCCGGTGTATCGATCTGCTGCCACTATTTTACATGGCCGGTTTTATCACCATGCTTTTGAACCCCCGTTTCAAACGGCTCGGCGACATCGCCGCAGGCACCCTGGTCGTCTATCACAGGGACGCAACCAAGGTTTTCACCATTCCCGACCATCCGGCCGCCCCGGCACCAGTACCCTTGAGACTGGAAGAGCAGCGCCTGGTTCTCGATTTCTGCGAACGGTCCGGAACTCTGTCGGAACAGCGCCGCCACGAGTTGGCTCTTTTTCTTAATGATATCAGCGGCGGAGAGACGCCGGAGAATCGTCTGCTGGCTTATGGCAACTGGTTTCTGAGAGGCAAGGGCAATAGTGAATCAAAGTCAATTTGAACAAAACCACCAGGAACAGTGGAGTCGCTTCCAGGCTCTTTTGGGATTCCTGGAAAACAAACCGGATCGCGCCAAAAAGGATGTATCCATCGCCGATCTCCCGGTCCATTACCGGCAGCTTTGCAATCATTACAGTCTGGCCCAGGCCCGGCATTACAGCCCCGCCCTGGTGGATAGACTCCATGAACTCGTTCTTCGCGGCCACCGCCAGTTATACAAAAAGAAGACCGCCCTCATATGGAATGTTCTCGCTTTTATGGGCCGGGATTTCCCCCAAACGGTGCGACGCCATTACCGGGCCTTCTGGCTCGCTTTTGTGCTCTTCTATGGACCCGCTGCGGCTATCGGCATCGCGACCTACCGCAACCCGGCTCTGATTTACTCCATCGCCGATGAGCGCCAGGTGGTACAGATGGAAACAATGTACGACCCGGACAACAGAAAAATCGGCCGCGCGGCGGAGCGGGATTCCGAAACCGATCTTGCCATGTTCGGCTACTATATCCTAAACAACATTTCCATCGGTTTCAGGACCTTTGCGGGAGGCATTATCTTCGGCCTCGGTTCTATTTTCTTTCTGGTCTTCAACGGCGTCATGATCGGAGGGGTGGCGGGACATCTCTCCCATCCACCCTTCAACAGTACCTTCTGGCCATTTGTTTCAGGACACGGAGCCTTCGAGCTGACCGCCATCGTCATCAGCGGCGCTGCCGGGCTCCTGCTCGGCTACAGCCTTATCCGCCCCGGACGCTACAAACGGGCCGACGCTTTGCGTCTTCAAGCTCCCACGGCGCTTAAACTGGTCATGGGAGCGGCCGCGTTGCTGCTTTTTGCCGCTTTCATAGAAGCCTTCTGGTCCTCTTCTCCGTTGCCACCGGCCATAAAATACGGCATGGCGGCCTGCAATTGGACGCTCGTCACACTCTACCTCGTTTTCGCCGGAAGGACAGGAAATGGATCTTGACGCCATCACGGTAGCCATCCGTCCCCGCACTGTCTGGGAGGCCATCGATGCCGGGTTCATGCTTGCCAGGCAATGGTACTGGAAGCTTTTCCTCCTCTGGCTCCTGGCGGCATCTCCTTTTCTTCTCCTGTTGTTCGGATGCATTTTTCTCCTGCCTCCCTCGGTTGTCAAATGGTTCCTGCTTCTGTTCTGGCTGTTCAAACCATTTTACGAAGTACCCATCCTCAACTGGATCAGCAAGGCCCTGTTCGGTGAAAAAGCCAGAGTGAAAGCCACCTTTGCGGATGTCAAAAAGAAACTCCGCCTGTGTACCCTTTTCACAGTGCTTTTCACTCGTTTCAGCCCCTTCCGCTCATTCTCCATGCCGGTTCTGCATCTGGAGGGGCTGGAAGGGAGCGCTCGCAAGCAACGGTTGGCCTTGCTTGCCAACAACTCCGAAACAGCATTTTTTCTGACTGTCTCAGGATTCTTCATCGAACTGTTTCTCGCTCTATCCCTGATGACGGTATGCTATTGGCTCCTCCCCGAAAGTTTGCGCTGGGTGGACTTCGGCCGATTTATATTTCAACCCGAAAATTGGCTCCTGCTCATCTCCTACATTTTCAGTTGTGCCCTCTTTGCCCCGTTCTACACCTGTGCAGGGTTTATGATGTACATCTCCCGCCGCGTCGAACTGGAAGCCTGGGACATCGAAATCGGCTTCAAACAGATGGGACAACGGCTGGTCCGGTTGAAAAACGGCATTATCCGGACCGCTCCTGCCCTGGCATTGCTTTTCACCATTGCTTTTTCCGGTCTGCCGGGCAAAACGCTGGCCGCCACCCCGAAGCCGGATGCGGCCCGGAAAACTATCACCAAAGTGCTGGCAGGCAAGGATTTTGGCCATAAAGTCACCAGGTATTACTGGGTGCCAAAGGAAAAAATTAAAACAGAACCCAATTCGGCCTGGATGAAATTATTGGAAAAGGCTTTTAAATATCTCGCAGGACTATTTGAAAATGTTGCACCGCTTGCGGCCAATTTCGGAAAATTTCTGCTGTGGTGCGTAGCCGGAGTTGTCATCGCTTTTCTGCTGGTAAAATATTTCCGGCTCAGCGAATGGCTGGATGGCCGTTTCGGCAAGCGACAGAAAACCTACACCCCGCCTGAAATCATGTTCGGCATGGACCTCCAGCCGGAAAGCCTTCCCGAGGATATCGGCGCCTCGTGCCTGGCACTCCTCGACAAAGGCCGGAAGCGGGAAGCCCTGAGTCTGCTCTACCGGGGGACCCTGTCCCGCCTGGTCAACCTTTACAGCTTGGAAATTCACGCCTCCTTCACGGAAGCCGAATGTTGCGACACCGTGCGCAACCACCGGCCGGAAACGGAAGGAACCTTTTTTGCCGCACTGACCGGACTCTGGGTTTCTCTGGCGTACGCCCACCGCAATCCTGATGGTGAGAACTGCCGCCGTCTGGTTACTGAATGGGACAAGCTCTACGGGGTGCAGGCATGACAACCAGGCTCCGTAATCCCCGAATAATCGTTCCCGCTCTGATTCTTCTCTTCGGAACCCTTGGAACCCTTTGGTTTCTGAACAACTATGAAAGAAAATCCTTCGAGGTGCAGGCTGGAGAATCACCAGCCGCCCGCGCAAATCAGTTTCTTGCGGCCCAGGGCTTCCTCCAGGCTTTGGGCAAAAAGGTTACCGACCGCAAGGGAATGGCTCTGTTTTCCGAACTTCCCCCGACCGGTGACACCATTATTCTCCCCCACATGCCTGTCGGCATGAGCAAACATATGACCGCCAACCTGCTTTCCTGGATCGAAGGAGGAGGACATCTGCTCCTGGTGCCTAACGGAAGAACCAGCAACCATCCGGGGACCGGCGACATTTTAAAAGAAATTGGCGTAGAACTTCACAAAGAAAAGGGCAAAGATTGCGGCTGCCCTTCCGAGAAAAAGAAGAAAGCTGAATCCCAGACCGTTTCTGGTGCCGGCCAGGATGAAAAAAAATCCCCGAAAATCACTGCCGAAGAGATGATGGAAAAGTTGGATTCCGGCTATCATCCTTACGACTCCCTTCTCGATCTGACCATAGACGGCTTTCCGATCCACCTCAAATATTTCAACTCAACTTTGCTGAAAGATGAATCAAAAAAGGCTGCTTACCGGATAGATGGATCCTACCGCAAGGAATACCAGGAAGAAGCCGACCGGCAGAGAAAGTCCCACAACAAGGTGGTAAAAAAAGACGGCGCCTGGCTCCTGCAATACAATATCGGAGCCGGAAAAGTAACGGTCCTGAGCGAGATGTGGCTTTTTAAAAACAACTCCATCGGCGAATACGATCATGCCTTTTTCCTCTCCTGGCTGGTGCGGGACAGCGAACAGGTGTGGCTCCTTTACGCCCTCAGCTCCGATTCCCTCGGGAGCATCCTCTGGACCCATCTTCCATATTTCTGGATTTCATCTGCGGTACTGATTGTCCTCGCCGTGTGGAGAATGCAGAAGCGAAGCGGCGGCCTCTTGCCCCCCCCTCTGGACAACCGAAGAAACATCCTCGCCCATATTGACGCCACCGGACTTTACAACTGGCGCATGGGTAAGGCGTCGGCAATGATTGCGGAAAACCGTAAAACCATCCTCCACCGTCTGGCCAGGCGCCAACTCGGCTTAAGCCAGGACCAGGAAGGGGAAAACATAGGTTTATCCAAATTGGCGGCCAAAACCGGGTTTACTGAACATGAACTTCTTATTGCTTTCCGGAGCAATGTAGCCAACGAACAAGACCTGATTCGAACCAGCCAGGCCTTACAAAAGATAGAAAACCTCATACAAGGTGGGAAACATGACAGATAAGGCTTCAGAAAACGGTATGACATTCAGCGAGGGTGTACAGAAAATAAAAGCTCTCGAACAGGTAATACGAAAAAACGTTGTCGGCCAGGACCGGGTTGTCAGAGAGATGGTCATCGGGCTCCTTGGAGCCGGGCACATCCTCATCGAGGGGATCCCCGGCCTGGGCAAGACCCTTCTGGCCCGAACCGTGGCCAAGGCTGCCGGTTCTCATTTCAATCGCATCCAGTTCACCCCCGACCTTATGCCCAGCGATATCACCGGCCACGGCATGTTCGACATGCAGGACAACCAGTTTAAAATCAGAAAAGGCCCCATCTTCACCCATTTTCTTCTGGCCGACGAGATCAACCGGGCTCCCGCCAAAACCCAGGCCGCCCTGCTCGAGGCCATGCAGGAGCAGCAAGTCACCATCGAAGGCAAATCCCTGCCTCTGGCGCACCCTTTTCTGGTCATGGCGACCCAGAACCCTATCGAGCAGGAAGGCACCTACCCCCTGCCGCAAGCCCAGACCGACCGCTTCATGTTCAAGATTTTTATCGATTATCCGGATGACGAGGATGAACAGCGCATCGTCAACTATGCTACCCGCAATTCAATCGGGGATGGCCTGGACAGCAGCAAAGTGACCACTATCCTGACCCCGGCCGAGGTGTCGGCCCTGCAGAAAATGCTGACCCGTATGACCATTGACGAGCAGATCGTCGCCTATATCGTGAAAATCATCCGCACCACCCGCAAATGGAACGGTATCGACTACGGCGCCGGCCCCCGCGGGGCGATCAACCTGCTGCGGGCCGCGCGTGGCAGCGCTCTTCTGAACGAGAGGGGCTTTGTGACTCCGGACGACGTCAAAGCCGTTGCCCTCCCGGTTTTGCGCCACCGCATCAAACTTTCAGCTGATATGGAAATAGAAGGTTATAACGCGGATCAGGTGTTGCTCAATCTCCTCTACAGTGTCGAGGCGCCGCGGATGTAACCAACCATGAGCGTATTTTTTGAGAGAAATGGCCTAACGGCCCTTGGAATGGATGAGGCAAGGACATCCGTCCCCAAGAAAAAAAGATATCCATGATCTATCCGACCACTTTGCATATCGCCCTCTGGGTGCTGCTGAGCATGATCGGCCTGCTCGATTTCTTCCTGCCGGGCATCGCTCCGGTCTGGCAGATCTCGGTCGCGGTTCTTGTCGGAGTTTCACTGCTTGACGGCTTGCTGAGCTTGCGGCGGCCGCCCCTCAAACTCCAGCGAACGGTTCATCACAGCCTGCCCGTGACCGCCTGGAGCAAGGTCAAGCTGAAAATTGCCAATGAAGCCCGCTACCCCCTTTCTCTGCGGATTCACGATCATTGCCACCCTGATTTTCGGGTTCAGGATCAACCCAACTCTTTTTCCCTTGCAAAAGGGCATTCCGCTACGGTCGTCTATCAGGTATTCCCCAGCAAGCGGGGCCACTATACCTTCCCCGGAGCCGATATCCTGGTTCACAGCCCACTGCGCCTGTGGCAGAAAAAATGGTATTTCCCCTGTGCGAACGAGACCAAAGTCTTTCCCAATTTTCGTGAAATAAGCCACTACGTGCTTCTCGCCACCCATCACCATCTCAGCATGATGGGTATCCGAAAGCTGACTAAACGGGGTGAGGGAAAGGAGTTTCACCAGCTGCGGGAATACCGCAAGGGTGACGAACTGCAGAAGATCGACTGGAAGGCCACCTCCCGCTACCGCCGCCTGATTTCCAAGGAATACCAGGATGAAAGGGATCAGCAGATCGTGTTCGTGCTCGATTGCGGCCGACGGATGCGCCACATGGAAAATGGCAAAAGCCAACTCGACCAGACCCTCAACAGCATTCTTCTGCTGGCTTATGTTGCCGTCAGACAGGGCGACGGCGTCGGCCTCTACTCCTTCGGCGGCACCGAAAAGTGGCTGCCCCCGCGCAAGCAGGAGGACTCGGTCCGTTCACTGATGCTGGGCATGTACGACATTGAATCCTCGACCAACGCCTCGGACTATCTGCGAGCCACCCAGGATCTCCTCAAGCTGCAGAACCGCCGCTCACTCATGGTCATCATCACCAACAGCCGGGCCGAGGACCACGAAGACCTGCTGATCATGACCAGGCAGCTGCGCCGCAAGCATCTGGTGGTTATCGCCAATCTGCGGGAAAACATCCTCGATGAAACTCTCTCTGCTCCTATTAACGGCTTCACTGAAGCGGCACGCTACCAGGCCCTGCAAGACTATCTCACCAAACGGCAAAAACTGCACAGGCAGTTGCAGCACCTCGGCATTTACGCCCTGGACGTCACTGCCCAGCAGTTGCCGGCCGCCATCGTCAATACCTACCTTGAGATCAAGAACACCGGAAAGCTCTGAAACTTTGATGATCCCGCCTGACCGGAACCCTGGATGGGCATCCTTGTTTTGCGCGGAAAACAAGGCATAATTGAACTGTATCGCAAGATAAATAGGTCATTAAAACTGAGCTTGCTGGAGGAGTCGGGTGAATCTTCCTAATGCGCTGAGTCTGTTGCGGATTTTTTTGGTGACGCCGTTTCTCATAGCGGTCATTTACCACCAGTTTTTCGTGGCTCTGATCATTTTTGTCTTAGCGGGGATTTCAGATTTTTTTGATGGTTATCTTGCCCGGCGCTGGAGACAGCAATCGTTGCTCGGCACCTTTCTCGATCCGCTGGGAGACAAGCTTCTCATTACCGTGGCTTTTATCTCGCTATGCATTCAGGGGCTCCTGCCCCCATGGCTGGTTGTGACGGTTGTTGCCAAAGATGTCTATTCCGTCATCGGGACCGGAGTCCTCTATTTCTCCGACAACTTTTCCGTTGCCATCCCAAGCCTCTGGGGCAAGCTGTCGACACTGCTGCAAATCATCGCCGTCGGTTTTGCCCTGTTGTCCGCCTTCTGTACCATCAACACCAGCCTGCTTGATGGACTCTTCGCTGTCACCGGTCTGGCGACGGCCATCGCCTTTTTCCATTACCTCTGGCGCGGTGTTGAGGTGTTCTCAGCAGTAACCTCTCACCAGAATGGGCCTTGATGCCAGCGGGAATTATTGTATATCAGACTACCCTTGCTTCACTTTCGCGCAATTACCAACCCATCCCTTTTGGAAGGTTCCTCTTTTGTTTTTTTCAGTCCGGCGTCTCTTTTAATAGCTTCGATATCGAATTCCCGGATCCAATCGGGAAGATTGCCGAAAACCGAATGAAAATTGAAGCCGCCTTCGGTCATTTCCCTGATAGCCTCCTCTTTCGTCCAGCCCTGGACAGCAACCCGGTACAAAGCGCACATGGTGCCGGTACGATCAGCACCGTGCAGACAGTGGACCAGAACCGGCGTCCGCTTCGGATTGGTGACGATTTGTAAAAAACGGACAACCTCTTTTCTCTCCGGGTGCCAGGCTTTCATATAAATGTGCTCATAGCCCAAACCCGTATCGCCGATCTCATCCCTGTCCGAATGGAAGGAACGAAGATTTACCACCGTTTCAATGCCCAGCTTTTCAAGTCGCTTCATCCCTTCTGCCGTGGGCTGGGCACTGCGGTAGAGGTTGTCGCTGACCTTGTGCAAATTGGGCACACCTTCGAGCATGACAGGATGAGCCCAGGATACCGGGCGCTCAGCCTGGGGCTCAGAAGCAAGGCAGACATCAGCCATCAGCAAAAGACATCCCATCAGCGCTATGGTCCATCTCATATTGTTATCTCCACTCGATGTTGCCCGATAACGCAGGCCGGGCGAGTTGGAAGATCAAGCCGCCCGTTGCGGCCGGACAAGTTCCAGCACAGCAATTTCAGGGTAGCAATTAAATCGTACAGGGAACATGGTCCAGCCGATTCCCCGGCTGATAAACAGCGGCCCTTTAGGGGTGGCAATCAAGCCGCTCGTGTATTTCTTGTTCCTCACGGGGAGAATTGGGGGCCCGAAAAGGGGGATTACTACTTGGCCACCGTGGGTGTGACCACTCACGACGAGCGACAAAGGCGTTTTATACTCTGTATCGATGGAATCCGGATTATGGCACAGAAGAATTCGACAATCGTTTTCATCCGCGCCGGAAAAGGCCTTGTCGATTTTTAATTGGTCATACCATAGATCACCGGCGCCGCCGATGAGAATCCTCTCTTTGCCGCGGCAAATGGGTTTGGAGGTGTGCCGGATATTCTGCCCAGTCCGTTCCAGCCAATAAAGCGACCTTTCCGTATCAGCCCCGTGGTCGTGATTACCCAAAACGGAATAAACCCCATCCCGTGCTTCAAGTTTGCCCAAAAGAGGCCAAATTTTCTCGATCTCCTTGATTGTGTTTCTTTGATGGACCAAGTCGCCGGTAGAGACGATAATGTCCGTTCCCAGTTTATTGGTCTTCTGCACCACGCTCTCAATAAAGGATTCGGAAACCAGAAAGCCCAAATGCAGGTCCGTCAGGTGGGCAATGGTGAAACCGTTAAACGAAGAGGGAAGATTGGCAACAGGAATCCGATAGCGATTGACCTGAACGAGATTTCTTTCGATCAGAACCGGATAACTGCCTACCAAAGCGGCTGCTCCACCAAAAAAAGTAAATTTAAGAAATGTTCTCCTGTTCATTGATTTTGCACTTATTTGTAGGAATTAAGAGGAACTTTACTCATTACCTCTGCCGGCCCATCTTGTCACTGCAGCTGCTTCAACAAACCTGACCTGATCATGTCAAAAGCTTCCAAAATTCGAGCCACAAACTGGTCTTTGGGACGGAAACTACTGCGGGTCTGGTCGAGAAAGTCAACCTGAAGATGATTCAGCATTTTGTGCAACCGCCAACGATGCAGACCTGTCGCTGCTTGAAACGGATCAGTGATAATCCCAGACAGCGCCGCAAAAGCCGCCAGCAGAGCCATAATTCCAGCCCAAATGCCTACCGTCAACGCCAACGAAGTCTCGGGAGGAAACCAGCTGTAATACACATTGCCCAGGGTTTCTCCAAAAATAAAATCCCGTGCCGCCATGGTTTTGGCCACCACGGATGCCAACAAAACCGCGATACCGACCCCGCCGGGCGTAAACTTCTGAAAAGCAAAAGCCCCTGCAATGGAACACGACAAACAGTTGGTGATATCCGCCGAAGCGGTGCGGGTAACCCTGTACTGAATCAGGGCCTGGTCAACCAACGGCTCAATCAGCTGTTGAAACTGCCGACTGTCGACAGGGACATCCGTATGACTTTCATACACATCCTGCAGGGACTCAATAATATACTCTTCCAATAAACTGGTGGATCGGTCCATTTTCAACAGATCAAGCAGGATCAGTTCTGAAATACGTTGTTGTACCCGGGTGGTAAAACCGGCCGGCACCCGGTCAAGCGGACGATAAAGCCAAGCCAGCCTGGCTTGTTTCCTGACAAGACATTTCACCAGGGACAACAAGGCATAAACAGGTGCCCAGAACAGATTGGCAGGAGCACGCAGCATATCCCAGCCCAACGCCACCCGGTTAGTCGCCACGGCACCCGGGTAGCAAAAGTGGCGATCGATAAAACCAGCCACGCCCTCCCGACAGAAATCAAAATACCGCTGGGCACCCCGGGCAATAGCCTCCTCGACCTCCTCCTGGGAGACATTTTGGTGAGGTTGTTGGGCTTTTGAGGAAGTTTGGTCCGACATAAAAAACAGGATCCCTTGAAATAATTTGGGGAATAATCAGCATTATGCCAATTATTCCCCAAAACGCCAAGCACCCCCGTTAAGTACCGGTCCGCCGGACAAGAATATTATTTTCTCGCAGCCTGCCAGGCCAGCTGTTATTCTCCCTCGGACAATCCAGCCTCAACGTCACCTTTCTTTATTTCATCTCCCGGAATTTAGCTTCCATGGCGGTTATCTCTTCGATGCGTATCAGGGCATCATAAAAATCCTTGCCTCTCAGTTTTTCCAGATGGACAAGATTGTTGCCGACTTCCTTGACATAACCCTGCAACACTTTCCCCGACTTCAAATGGACAAAAACATCTTGGTTCATGTAGTTCTTGAGGTTGTCCGCCAGGGAAATGGAAGTATCGAACCTGGCCCCTTCAACAGCCACCACGTTGCGGGCCAGAGCTTCGGACGGGAAGAAAGAGGCCGATCCCCAACACATGGTTGCTGCCAATACTACCACTACAACAAAACCGACTCTTTTTTTCATGATCCCCCCCTCTGTTTTTTGAAAACCTTTTTGTTCAGTTTTGCATCCCCTGTACTTCAACAGAAAACCAAAGCAGGCATTTGCCTCTTCTCCGCATCCTTCCGTTCAGGAACTATTGAATCAGGAGCAATGAAATATATGGAGCTATGCAGAACAGGATCACAAGGACTTTATACAATCCCAAATAGCCATAGACGGTAACAGCAACGCTTTCTTCCTTAACCCCGAATAACTGGCCGTGAAATCTGCACATAATTCCTTTAAGCAAAATAACCAGGCCGGTGCTTAATAACAGAAGGCTCACATTGATTACCGTCATCCATCTGAAGAATTCCGTAAGTTGCTCTAAGTTCATCTCTTTTTCTCCCTCAGTTGCTGGGCTGGCGGGTTTGAGGTGCGGGGCGATCGGGCCGGCCGGTTCCTATTGAAAGAACAGGCGAAGCGTCTATTTCCCATGGATAAAAGAAAGAAAATTCTGTCCCCTTGTCCCCCTTTTTTTATTCTATGTGTTCTTTGGCTGTTTTGAGAGCAAGATTTTTATCTTTTGTAAACAGCCTCCAATTCATATTTGATGAATGGATACCAGCTTCCTTGTCCTGCCCTCTACTGTAATACCAGTGTCCAAAACGTTCTACGGTAGCAAAGGGGTGATTTTCTGTACAAAAAATCCCGCAAGGGTTGATCTCTTTAAAGAAAATAGTTTCATCCGGAGCATCATCGAAAGATAAATCTGTAGGTAATTCTATTTGAGACACATCGACATTCTCTTCTACCTTTTCATCCAGCCAGTCTGAAATCTTCATTTGACTTATTACCCTTTCAGAAATTCAGCAACATTGACAGATGGAAATTTCTTCCTTTTGACGTTATTAAAACAACCTATTAAACGCAAGCTGAAATCTCATCAAAGGCCTCGATTTTCATAAAGCTCCTGCAAACTTCCCAAATAATGCCGGGGGCGGAATAATAACTCAGTCCCCGGCATTTTGCATTTCAAGAATTATCTGTGTTCAGTACAGCCCCAACCCTTTGAGGGTTTTCGGTCCGGCGATACCATCCACCGGCAGCCCTTTGGCTTTCCGGTATTTTTCCACTGCCAGACGAACCTCGTCGTCAAATATGCCGTCTTCCGGCCCCGACAAAAAGCTTCCTTTTTCAGACAAGTCTTGCAGTCAGACGCATCGAACCCGAAAAACCTTGGCTGGTCTATTTTTTAATTACCCTTCTTTTGGCTGATTAAGCGATTTTATAAGGGCCTTTTTCCCCCAGGTTTCGGTTTTTTCATATATCCGACTCATGTAGGTCTTGACCGTTGATTCCGAAATCCCTATTTCTTTGGCCACCTCACGATAAGGCAATCCTCGAAGCACCCCACAGAGAACCTCGTTCTCACGCTCCGAAAGGAGCTGTAGGATTTCATGCGGCACGTCAACCTGATCTATTACAGTGTCACTGTCCGGAGGCAAAGGACGTTTAAAAACAAAAAACGCCAAGGCTGCAAGGTTCAACACAATGCTTTCGGAAAAAATCAGAAAGCGTGATTGTGTCCCGAAAATCTCGACAAAAAAGAGTCCACCCAATATCCCCATGCACAATACAGCGCAACCCAAGGCGAAAGCCTGGCCCGGATTCTTGCTTGTCGCAAGAAAGGCCACCAGGAATAGATCGATAAAACCGCAAGCAGCCTGGATCGTCCACATCCCCAGGTTAATTCCAGGCATTGCCGGGAAATAAATAAACCAACAAGTTATCAACGCACAGACAAATCCAGCAAACAGGACGACAACCGGCCTTTTGCGAAACAAGACTGCCGCCGCGGCGACAATCAGGCAATAAACAAACAACTCGGAACCGCCAAACCAGGCTTTCTCTTGGTAAAGCGGTTGTAAAAAACCATACAAAAGACCGGCTATTACCTGATAGAGCAGAACGAAGGGGAGATAATCCCAAAGCGGCCGGAGGTCACCTCGCCTTTGCCGAGGCAACTTAATTGTCAGGGGCAAAAGGACTATACCTATTGTCAGGACATATCCTCCCGCATACCCAGGCGGCAAACGAGTCACCCCAAAAAGCAGCAGATTCGCCACAATCAGGCTCCACCCGGCAGCCTCAACCGGTTTATGCGCTCCAGCCAGGAGAGCCCCACCACGCAGGGCGAGGGCAGATCCGCCCAGCCCCGCCATCATCAAGGAAAAAAAAGAAAGAAACGGAAACAGCCAATACGTCAGAGTCGCGAGGATAGCCAGGACGCTACCCCAAAAAGTGACCCGTTCAATATTTTCTGCCGGAAAAAAAACGGCAAGAACCAATAGACCGACAACGTGGGGGACCAGGAAAACAACCAGGGGATGGGATATCCGATCCGCCATTTGCAGTGGGCCAGTCATCGGAAACGCCAATAACCAGAAGGTAAAAGCGGCAAAAGGGAGAGAGTTTTTGATAGAAGCAAGTTTCAGCTGACTAATCAACACAAATACGACCATTTTTCCTTTCAAGAAAAGAAAAATAGCAAAAGTTGACACAAAAGTCGACTGTTAAGAGCGGCCTTTTGCCAGGAAAATAAACGGCTGTAATTATTCAGAAAAATACTAAAGCTCGCGACTCCGTACGATCATTTGAATTTCCGGACCGGTTTTTCCCGAGATGATTCATCGGGCTCTTCATAACATCCGGTTATCCACAGTTCCAGATACCTGAATCGGGCGTATTGCCGAACAAAGGGCGAACAATTTCCCAGGTTATCCCGATAAATCAAACGGCCATTTTTTCTTATAATTATCTCCGTAAAAATACCTCTCGACGACTCTCCACAGGAAAACATTTTCAAGTGAAAGGAATGACTGCATGACTGAACATCATCCATATGACATCGGTAAAACGGTACCGACCTCAGCAAATCTGTTTTTCAAGGGCTTCCGGCTTGCCTGGATTGCTCTCGGAATCCTCCTGATATTGGTCCTGGCAGGTTGCGGTTCCAGTTCCTCCTCCAATGACCTTCCTCCCATTGAAGATGCGCTCTGGATCGGCATCCAGGGTGGAAGCGACGGCGCCTGGCAGGAGTTCATCAGTGTCGGCACCATGGAGGAATTAAATGCTTTGGGACTCCAACAGGCAGCAACAGGGGGAGTAGCATTTCAGTGGGATAATGGGGTACTGCACATATCCGATGACGACGGTGACGGAAAATACGGTTTGGTAGTCGTCATGGCCCTGGCCAGTTCCCAACGGGTAACCTCTTTCGCTCTGCAAACGACGGTAAGTGAACTGTCAAGCCTCGATTTCAACGAGCTGCTTCCGCAGGAGGAGAGTGCCACTCTCCAGGTCGAGGTTGAGGAACCAACCGGCTTTGGCTCCTCCTACATCCGTCTGTCCCTGCACGATGATTATGAGGGAATAAGTTCAGGCTTCACCTATTCCCAATCGTTTGAAAAACCCCCGGGCACTTATGACTTAATCGTGACCCGGGCCAATTCGTTCTCTGAGTTACCGACGCATCTGGAAGCCCGGCGCAACCTGTCACTTACAGACGGGGGCACACTGACGGAAACCATAGCCGGCGATGTATTTGACGTCGCCAATGCGTTGTCCGGCCCATATACCATCCAGGTCTTGAATGCCGACAATAACCCCATGGACAAATCTCTCTACCGTGGGGACGTAAACCTCCTGACCGCGAACCACACAGAGGCGGAACTGGGAGATAAATCAACCAGCGATAATACGGACCTCACCTTTACCACCCTTGGAGCTTTGCTGGGGCCTGAGGATGTCTATTTACTGTACTTGGGAATCGAGCCCGACGATGCCAGCTTTATCAGCTATTTCCAAGGTTTCCGTTCTGAAGGAAACAAGATTGTTAAACCCCCATCCGATCCCCTTGACGGGGCCTTCGATTCCCAGACATCCGGTGGCAAACTGCTGCCAGGACTGACCGGCACAACCTACACAGACGCTATCGGCTATACCACCCAGTATTTCGGCACAGCCGAGGATGTCGATTACCAGATCTCGATGCATGTTTCGCAAGGCAGATCTGCTGAATATACCAACGTAACAAATATTTCCTTTTTTATGCCGGACCTCACCTCCACCCAAGGCTGGAACAGCCGCTGGTCAGTTCCGGATACAGCCGTCATGGATTATGCTCTCGCCTCTGCCCAGGTGGGCGCAGCAGGCATCGATCTGGAGGATTTGATCAACTGGTATTTGGGGGGGACCTCATACCTGGGAGAGGACGAGTGGTTTGCAAGCATTGCCAAATTCGAGTACGGTGAGGGAGCAGGAGGTCCACTCTAATTATTTTTAAGGAAAAACATGTTCTCGACATCTGTAATAGTCACCGAAAAAAACCATTCCATGGGACTGGGGCGGCCATGGGAAGTGCATCTGACGCCTGTATGGCGTAAATTAAGCGTCCAAGGATGGGTTTATACGGCCCTGGGATGGGCGATCCAATCCCATTCAATGGACTGGAACATAGCTGTTTGAAATACAAAATCCCGTCTAATATTTCATGTCCCCCTTGGCAAATCTTCCGATTTGATCTTTCCAAGAACAGGGAGCGGCAAAAAAACACCGCTCCCTGTTTTTTCCAGCACTTCCAACTCAATACAACCCTAATCCTTTCAAGGTTTTCGGACCCGCAATACCGTCCACCGGCAGCCCTTTGGCCTTCTGGTATTTTTCCACTGCCAGACGGACCTCGTCGTCAAATATGCCGTCTTCCGGCCCCTTGTAAAGACCCTCCTTTTTCAGGGCCTGCTGGAGATCCTTGACCTGATAGCCCTGGGTCCCTTCCTGCAGCATGTATCCGCCGCGGTTCCCTTTCTGCGAGCTGAAAAAGGCCGACTTGCGTTTTTTGAGGTAGCTCTTGCGGTAGGAGGCATCGGATTCCGCCTGGGCGATTTCAGCTTTTTCCATGGACAAAGCGTCCAGTTTCTTCTGCAGCTGGGGGTCCTGGTAACGGTCCATATCCTTGCTCAAATCCTGGCTCAGAGACGCCATGGCCTGCCGGGCCTCCGGAGCTTTGCCGGCCTCATAAAGACGAACAGCCTCTTCATGGACCTGGTCGGCAACAATCAGACGCGATTCCACGGCCACCTTTTTGTTCTCGTTTTCCTTGACTTCGGCCACTTCACGGGTACAAACCGCCTTGACCGGGCGGGAAATCTTTTTGCTCCGGCCATCGACCAGGTCCTGGTAACCAAGGGTCATGCTTCCGAGGTCGATTTTGCCCTTCGGACAGGGGGCAAGCTGGAGTTTGACCAGAACGGTGCGGTTTTCACCCTGGTAGAAATCAGTGAGGTTGACCTGGGTCCCCCCGCCTTTCCGGCTGGAAGGATAGCCGACCACTTCCGCCCTCTTGACCGCATTCCCCCAGTTGAATTCCAGAGTTGCGTCGCGGCTGACGAGACGGTCGAGGCGGCCCATCTCCTCGGAGAAGATCCGCGCGATCTGGTTGGGATGCTCGATAAAATAATAACTGCCGCCGCCGCTTTCAGCCACGAGCTGCATCAGGTCTTCGTCATAGTCGAGGCCCAGCCCCATGGTGGTGATGCGCACCCCATTGCGGCGCATGGAGGAAGCCAGCCGGGCGATGGCATGGCGATCGGTGACACCAACATTGGCGAGGCCGTCGGACATGAGAAATACCCTCCGAATACCGCCAAGACCGTTGCGCAGCACTTCGCGGCCGCCTTCCATCATGCCTCCCGCGAGGTTGGTGCTGCCACCGGGAGTGAGGCGGGCAATGGCCCTGCGGATGGCGTTGGGATCATCAGCGGAAGAAGACGGCCACAGCACCGAAATGCGGTCGTCATATTCGACGATACCAATAATATCGTCGGCCTTCAGATGCCCGATCAGGTCCTGGGCGGCGCGTTTCGCATAGGTCAGCTTGCCGCGGTCGGCCATGGAGCCGGAGCGGTCGATGACCAGCCCGAGGTTGAGGTTTTCCCGCTGTCGGTCTCCATCACGCTCACCTTCCACGGCGAAGCGGATAAGCAGGTGCACGGTCTGTTTCTGACCGGCCAGAAGATAGGGGTTCTCCAGCTCCACCCGCGGCGAGACCGAATCCGCAGCCTGAGCCACCAGGGCCTGCAGAACAAAACACAAGAAAAGTAAAACGCTCAATGATCTCATCACTCTGTTTTTCATGGGTCCTCCTTTTGGTTTTCGAATGGCTGATAAAAAATGATTTGTTCTTTTCCGCAAGCCTGACAGAGACCAAAGAGGAACACCATGCAATGTTGTGTAAAACAATTTCGCTTAAAATTTACATACTTTTTACCTTCATCTCTTGCCCGAATGAGGTAAAAACAGGTAACGTGCCAAGAAAAGAGTAAGGCGCCGTCAGGGGGCGCAACCCTTGGGTTCTTGCCCAGAAAAAAATCGCGAAAAATGGAGAATCACCATGTCCGGAAAAAAAGCCCAGATTCTTGTGGTGGAAGACGATCCCGGCATCCTTGAAGGACTTCTCGACCTGCTGGCTTTCCACGGCTACGCTCCTGAAGGGGTCGCGGATGGCAACAAAGGTCTCAGCACTGCCCTCGCGGGAAATTTCGACCTGGTAATCCTCGACGTCATGCTGCCGGGGCTGGACGGCTTTTCCATCTGCAAAGAGTTACGCGCCCGAAAGTCGAACCAGGCGATTCTCATGCTCACGGCCAAGGGGGCCGAAAGCGATGTGATCACCGGCCTTCGCACCGGTGCTGACGACTATGTGCGCAAACCCTTCTCCCTGAGCGAGTTGCTGGCCCGGATCGAAGCTCTGCTGCGCCGCAGCGGCAAGGCCCCGACGCCCGACGTCCTGACAATTGGCGGATTGGTCTTCGACGGAGAGAACTTACTTTTGAAGAACGGTGAAGCTCAGACCTCCCTGACCTCCCGCGAAATGGAAATTATCGCTTACCTGGATCGCAACCGGGGGCGCAGCATATCCCAGCAGGAACTCCTCACCGAGGTCTGGCAGTATTCCGATCCGGATATCGAAACCCGGACCGTGGACATTCACATGGCCAAGCTGCGCAAAAAGATCGCGGCCGTGGCACCCGAGTTTGACCCCGCCGCAAAGGACGGCAACCCTTTCCTGCGTACGGTGCGCGGCAAAGGCTACCAGTTGGCTGTTGAAAACAATGGAAACAAACAATGAAAGTTACTTCTCCGCAAAATGGGCTTTAAAAGCCCCTGGAAAGGGCATCTGGCGCCTGGATGGCGACAGTTAAGCTTGGTACATTCATAAGGCTTCGTCGTGAAACCGGCAAGTTTGCGTCAGATCAAGCCAAGCGCAGGGACGCGCCCTGCAGGCGTACTAACAGTACGTCGAAGAGCAAGGAGCGAGCACGGCTTGAGATGGCGTACAAATTGACGGTTGCAGCAAAAGGCTTTATGAGTGGGCCAAGCTGCCCCCATGGATGGGTTTATGCGGCCCTTGAAATGAGTGTTCCGAGCCCATCACCCAACAAAGTGGATTGTTACCCATGAAAAAACTCTCTTTTCTGATGGCGCTTTTCATAATACTTCTCGCCGTACCCCTGGGTTGGGTCGTGACCCGCGCCTACCAGAGCCTCGGGCAGGAAGAACAGGCGGAATTCCGCTTTTTCGGAGAGGCCCTTTTCGACCGCATGGAGGAAGAGATGGCGGCCATGATCCGCCGCGAGGAAAGGCGCCCGGTAACGGATTACGGACCTTTTCAGGCGGGCAAAACCTCACCCCTTGCAGGGCAACCGGAAGAACCTTTTGTGCTTGGTTATCTGCAGGTCAACGCCGACGGGACGCTGCAGTATCCGCTCGCAACCGGTTCCAGGCAGGCCCCCGGCCCCCTGCAGGAAGCCACCAGAGAACTCAAAGGGGCCGCGCCGCTTCTTAGCCGCAAAATATCGCCTCGACCAAAGCTGAACACGATTAAAGAGGATAAGATAAAAGAAGCTTATAAAAAGAAATCTGAAGGACTGGGGTCCCTGGCCGGCAAATATTTCCAGCGCAGCCAGAGCAAGCAAAGCTATCTCGAGAAAGAGGAACGGGGCCGTTATCTGGCAGCAGAGGAAGCAGCCGATTTCATCGCCCAGGCAGCCCCCACCCCGCAAGCTTCGGCTCCAGCCGGATTGGCGCCAGACTTCGCCTATGCCCCGGAAACCACCCGCCCCATACTTACTCCCATGGAGGCGTTTCCTCTCGCCGGGGGACGGGTTTTCATCTTCCGCCGCGTCCTTTTCGGCAACCGCACCGTCAGCCAGGGCCTGGTTCTTGAGCTTTCCCAATTTCTGGCTCACCTGGAGGAAAAATATTTCAACGGCGAACCGGTGGCCGAGTTCGCCCGACTGAAACTGACCGCTACTGCTCTTGAGAGCCCCATAACCAGGCAAGCCGGAGCTGCTGAAAACGGCCCAACGGCCGTTGTGGAACGTCTTTTCCCGCGCCCCTTTGACATCCTGGAGGCCCGCCTCGCCGCGACGAATCTTCCCCCATCGCCGGGCCGCAACCTGCTCAACCTGCTGGTACCGGTGGTGGGCACCATCCTTTTGGCCGGGCTGTTTCTCATTTACCGCAGCGCCCGGGGCATCCACGAACTTTCCAAACGGCGGGCAGGCTTCGTCTCCTCGGTGACCCACGAACTGAAAACGCCGCTGACCAACATCCGCATGTACGCCGACATGCTTCAGGAAGGGATCGCCACCACGCCGGAAAAGCAAAGCAAATATCTTCGCACGATCTCTTCGGAAAGCTGCCGCCTCTCGCGCCTGATCATCAATGTCCTTGAATTCTCCCGGCTCGAAAATCACAGCCGGGTTTTCGAGATGCGCGAGCAATCACTGGCTGACGCTGTGGAGGAGGTCAAAACGGTACTCGATGCCCAGATCCGTCAGGAGGGCTTTACTTTCACTACGGAAATAGCGGCCGACCTCCGTTTTCCTTTTGACCGCGAGGGCATGATCCAGATTCTCATCAACTGCGTCGAAAACAGTATAAAGTTCGGGAAGGATGCGAAAGCCAAAGAAATCCTCCTGCGCGCCGCACGACAGGGGAACAAAATCTGCCTTGAGATTGCTGACAACGGCCCCGGTGTACCGCGACAAGCCCTGAAAAATCTCTTCGATGACTTTTACCGTGTTGACGATTCTCTCACCCGCAAAACTAAAGGGACCGGCATCGGTCTGGCTCTGGTCAGAAAACTGGTGCTCGGCATGGGCGGGCAAGTCGAAGCCGCTAACAACAACCCCAACGGCCTGATGATCCGCATGACTTTCAAGGCTGAATAAACACTTTGAAATATTTGACAAACACGGACCTTCCCTTTTTAATTTATCGAGAACGAATGCGGCTAATTTCAAACACATGAAACTCAGGAGGACTCCTCATGCGAAAAAACCTGGTATTAACTCTGACCGGCCATGACCGGATCGGAATTGTCGAACGGGTCACCAAAATTGTTCTCAACGCACGCGGCAACGTTGATTCGAGCCGCATGGCCCGCCTTGGCGGCGAATTCGCCATGCTTATGCTCATTTCCCTGCCGGAATCCCAATACGAAGAATTAAACCACAGCATCCAACATCTTCGCGATGACGGTTTTTCTATTTCCATCTGCCCGACCATGCTCACCGATCCGGAAAAACTCAGCGGCTGGATGCCTTACCAGGTGCAGGTCAGCGGCGCCGACCATGAAGGGATCGTTCATAACATCGCCTATCACCTGGCCGAGCATGGCATCAATATCGAAACCATGGATACCAACATGACCAAGGCGCCCATGAGCGGCACACCGCTTTTTACCATGAGTGCCGTCGTTCTCGTTCCGCCGCAGCTCTCCCTGCACGACATGGAAGAGGATTTGGAAATCATCGGTGACAACATGAACGTGGATATCGAAATTGCCCCTTACCGAGGCTGATTTCGATATCATTTAGAATTTGAAAGCCCCCTCAGGATGTCCTCTCTCCGCTCTTTCAAATTCCTGTTTCAATACTCCCAACCGGGCTGATCGCAAAAACCGTTACGGCACCGCCGCCTGATCGATCTGGCAAGTGAGGTTTTTCCCCTACTTCTTCTCTTTTTTGAACCCTTTTAATGGTTCAAAATTTCCCTCCCCGATAAATCAACGAGTTGTGACAAATATTTCCGGAAATATTTGTCACAACTCACCCGAAAATCTGGTAGCATCCCAAGAACCTGTCAGACCTGAAAAACATATTGCGATGCTATCCAAATGATTTCAAAGGAGGAAAGTCTGTATGTCCAAACACCCTGATATCGACAAAGTCATGATCATCGGCTCGGGGCCAATCATCATCGGCCAGGCTTGCGAGTTCGATTACAGCGGCACCCAGGCCTGTAAGGCCCTGCGTGAACTGGGTTACAAAATATTGCTGGTGAATTCCAACCCCGCCACCATCATGACCGACCCGGGAATGGCTGATATCACCTATATTGAGCCTCTCAATGTCGCGACCCTTACCAAGATAATCGAAAAAGAACGTCCCGATGCCCTTCTTCCAAACCTCGGCGGACAGACCGGGTTGAACCTCTCTTCCGAACTGCATAAGGCGGGGGTTCTGGAAAAGTTCGGTGTCAGGGTCATCGGCGTCGAACTCGATGCCATCGAGCGTGGTGAAGACCGTATGGAGTTCAAGAAAACCATGGACGCGCTCGGCATCGAAATGGCCCGCAGCGGGATCGCCAACAGTCTCGGCGAAGCCGAGGCGCTGGTCGCTGACATCGGCCTGCCCTGTGTCATCCGCCCGGCCTACACCATGGGGGGAACCGGCGGGGGCCTGGTCTTCAATATGGAAGAATTCCGGGATATCGTCAACCGCGGCCTGGCGGCCAGCATGGTGCACCAGGTTCTGGTTGAAGAGTCGGTCCTGGGCTGGGAGGAACTCGAACTCGAAGTGGTCCGCGACGCCGACAACAACAAAATCACGGTCTGTTTCATCGAAAACGTCGACCCCATGGGCGTTCACACCGGCGACTCCTTCTGTACCGCCCCCATGCTGACCATCAGTGAAGAACT
>JAFGRU010000103.1 GCA_016934985.1 Deltaproteobacteria bacterium | reverse complement strand
GACACTGCGGATATGAGCCGCATGCTCTAACCAACTGAGCTACACCGCCGATTAAAACAATAACAAACCTCCCTCGGGAGGTTTGAATTTTGGTTGCGGGGGAAGGATTTGAACCTCCGACCTTCGGGTTATGAGCCCGACGAGCTACCTGACTGCTCCACCCCGCGTCACAGATTTCTAGAGTCTTTTTAACTGAGCCAATATAATGGAAACCAAACCTTGAAGTCAAGGGCTTTTTAAACACGAAATCTCTCACATTTTGCGCACGAAACCCGCAAGGTTTTCCTTCTTTTTAAGATCCCCGGACAGGGCTTCGGCCTCGCTTTTGGTGGCCACAGGACCTAACAGCACCCGGTACCAGACCCCTTTTTCCTTGAGATCAGCCTGCTGGACAAAGACCGCGTAGCCTTTGGCAGTCAACTGGCTTTTCAGACGCTCCGCATCCTCCATATTTTTAAAGGAACCGGTCTGAACCGCATACTTCGCTCCCGAAACCGGAAGCTGAGCTTTAACCGCAGGCTGGGCAGCCGGCGTCACCACGGCAACGGGAGGGGACGATTGGACAGCCGGCTTCATTTCGACCGGTGGCGCGGCAGGCTTTTCCTCTTTCTCGTCAGGCTGCGGCGGCAGATTAATACCCGTGCCGAGGGGTTGTTTTTTAACCTCTTTCAAGGTTTCGTAAAAAGTCAGTTGCTGCTTGCTTTCCGGTTGCGAAGACTGAGGGGCAGGCGCCGCTTCTTTTGTCGGTGCAGGCTCCGGAACGATGGGCAGCCGAGTCACCAGAGGGGCTTGCTCTTTTTGCACAACAGGAGGAGTTCCCCGTTTTCCCACCATGATCCCCAGTCCGAAACTGATCAAAGAGACCACCAGAACCAGGGCGAGCATCAATACCGCGTGGCGCTTTTCCATACGTCTTTTGGTTCGCGAGGTAATTTGCTTTGCCATGAATTAAACCTTCCGTTTACATTTTTTCCGGGGCGGAAACACCTAACAACGCCAACGCATTGGCAATTACAGTCTTGATCCGGTTGACCAGATAGAGACGCGCCAGGCTGACCGCCCTGTCCTCGGTAACGATCCGATGACGATTATAATAGGCATGAAAGCGAGCTGCAAGGTCCTGAAGGTAAATAGTGATGCGATGGGGCTCGAAAGCACGGCCCGCGCCTTCCACCATTTCAGGATATTGAGCCAGGATTTTGGTCAGGCCCAACTCTTCGGCCAGGGTCAAGGCGGCGCTATCGACCTCAGCGGGCGCCGGCTCTGCCAGGCCCTCCTCCTGCGCCTTGCGATTGACGCTGCAGATACGGGCATGGGCATACTGTACATAGTATACCGGATTGTCGGCATTCTGCTGCTTGGCCAGCTCCAGGTCAAAGTCGAGCTTGCTGTCGGAATGGCGGGTCAGGAAAACATAGCGGCAGGCGTCCCGGCCGACTTCCTGAACGACCTCCTGGAGGGTAACGAACTCCCCGGCCCGGGTGCTCATGGCAACAGGGTTTCCACCGCGCAGCAGGTTGACGAGCTGGACGAGAATGACCTGCAGGTCTTCCTTGTCACGGCCCAGGGCCGCCACGGCAGCCTTCATGCGCGGGATATAGCCATGATGGTCGGCACCCCAGATGTCGATGACCGTGTCAAAGCCACGATCGAACTTTTCCTTGTGATAGGCGACGTCCGAGGCGAAATAGGTCGTAACGCCGTTGCCGCGCAACAGCACGCGGTCCTTGTCGTCGCCGTAATCGGTGGTGCGGAACCAGACCGCCCCTTCCTTCTCATAAGCCAGTCCCTTTTCGCGCAGGAAATCGATGCCCTTGCGCACCTCGTCGCGATCGTAAAGGGTCTTTTCGCTGTACCAGCGGTCGAAGGTGACGCCGAACTCCCTGAGGTCGTCCTCGATGCCTTTGAGGATCTTGCCCCCGCCGACTTCGGAACAATATTTCAACGCCTCTTCCTCGTTGTCGGTGAAGAAAGCCGCGCCCTTGTCGGCCAGGGCTTCCCGGGCGAAATCACGGATGTAGTCGCCCTGGTAGCAGTCCTGTGGAAAGTCGACGGTCTGCCCTTCCAGTTCCAGGCAGCGCAGATAAATGGAGCGGCCCAGGGTTTCCATCTGATTGCCGGCATCATTGATGTAATATTCGCGCTGCACATCGTAGCCGCAGGCCGCCAGCAGCCGCGCCAGGGCATCGCCCGTAGCCGCGCCCCGGCCGTGGCCGATATGAAGCGGCCCAGTCGGGTTGGCGCTGACGAATTCGACCTGGATTTTTTTACCCTTGCCGATGTCGCTGAGGCCGTAGGTTTCGCCCTTGGCCTGGATGTCGTCGAGAATCGTGTACCACGAACTGCTGGTCAGATAGAAATTGATGAAGCCGGGACCGGCGATCTCGACCTTGCTGAACAGTTCGTTCTGCGTTTCCAGGGCTTCCACCAGGGCCTCGGCAATCTGCCGGGGCTTCTTTTTTTCCGGCTTGGCCAGGGTCATGGCCAGGTTGGTGGCAAAATCACCGTGGTCAGAATTGGCCGGAACTTCAATCAAAATATCGTCGGGCACAACCCCGGAGTTGAGGCGCTCCTGCTTGTAGCAATCCTCCAGCGCCTGAAAAAGGAGTTTTTTAAGGGTGTTTTTCATGGGTGTCTCGTGTTGTTTGTACTAGAAGGGGAAATTAAATCATTACAATTCAGCCGGCAGACCCGCCAGAGTCCTGAACTGCATAAGTTAGCATAATGGGGTGAAGTTAGGAACGATATTTTTGTTTGGAAGGACACTGAGATGAAAGAGATCGGGTCGAAGCCAAAGTAAAAAAGGGGGGAAATCCGCCCCCTTTTTTACTCGTCAATGCCGTTTTCGTGAAAACGGCATTGACATAAAAATTAAAAAATGTACTATTAAATACAAGTTTTTGTATTTTTTTATACAAATTTTTGTATAGAAATTTTTTCATGGAATACCGATTAGACAAGAACGAACTTCTTAGAGTTCTGACAGAGTGGAACCGCTTTTTGAAGCGTAAAGTGCATTTGATTGCCTGCGGCGGTACGGCCATGACGTTGCTGGGGGTAAAAGCGTCAACCAAAGATATCGACTTCATGGTCCCCGTTCCCTCGGAGTATGCCTACCTGACGAAACAATTACAGGCTTTGGGTTACAGGCAAATAAGCGGTCCGGGTTGGCAACGGGCGGGTGAGGTCTTTCGCTTTGACCTTTTCTGCGGCAACCGAATCCACACCACGGAATTACTCGAAGCCCCTCTTGAAAAAGAAAGGAACGTCAAACTGTTGGAACTGTCACGTATCTATGTGGGCATCCTGAATGATTATGACTTGATTTCCAGCAAACTAATGCGAGGCACCAAAGTCGATCTCGAAGACTGTTTATCGCTTGCCAAAGCGCATGCGGACACCATCGACATAGAAAATCTTGTCAAACATTTCCGGGAACTTGTCAGCTTCGACATTGCCGAAGTCCGGTTAATGCCCAACATAGAAAGCTTCCTCGAACTGTTGCGCGAGGAGGGGCTTTATGACTGACAAAAAACTTTTAAACAGCTTATCCAAGCTTGGTTTCCCGATGTTCGAAACAAGCGAGGATCTGGATGTCAACAAAACACTGGCGGAGGTTGTCAAAAGCCACAACACCCGTTTGTGGGAAGGGTTCCCTGCACTGCTGGCAAATGCGGCCGACCGCTACCAGTTCGTATCCGATCAGGTAGAACAACAACTGCCCGATGAGAAGACGAGGGCGCACTATCGTCATTTGCTGCTTTTGTCTTCAGCCCTTTACGCATTTTACAACCTTTCATTCTCATGGAATGAAGGGCTGCAAAAGGGTTTTTCCCGAGAGGAAAAGGGGCAATTAAAAACGTTGAGAGAGGATTTGTCTCACGATAAGCCCTTGAAGTGGAATGATGTCGAGCTGGATTCAAGGCGCTTGAAGGGTCTTTTTGAGCTCTATTATGAGAAAAAAGCCGAGAAAGAACGCCGAAAAAAAGAAAAATACGAGGAATTTTCTCTGGAGTATGCGTTATCCCAGGTATTTTCTCCCAAGCAGAAAGAGCTTTTCAAAAAGAAGCTTGAAGGTCGCCCGCTCACCAAAACCGAGCAAGAGTATTATTCCAGAACGGTCAAGAAAAAGGTGGTGGCGCTTGCCAACTCTGACCTGCACGGTTTAGCGAAAAAACTCCTGGAACATTGACACGCTTTTTTAACTTGCAATCTTGCAGGCCTGCAAGAATGCAAGTTGCGTAAATCAGGAACGCTCTTCGCCTTCATTGTGACAAGAAAAGGAGCCGGTTTTATTTCCCGATTTTCATCAACAAAAAACCGCTGGTATCTCTCGACGCCAGGCGGTTTTTTATTCATCCAAATTTTCTTTCCGGTAAGTCACGCAAGACACCGGTAAACAAAGGAAAAATTCAAACAAAATCAAACCACACCTTCATTGAAAATTTGTCAAAAAAGAAAAAAAGCCCCCGCTTCTTTGCGGGGATTTTTTATTGACAAAAGGATAATGGTGCATTACAAAACCAAAAAATGCCTTCCGACGGGTGAGAAATGGGACACCGACAGCCTTGGGCTACACCGCAAGCGCTATCCCGGGAAATGAGCTTTCTTATCAACATCAGCAGAGATTGGCGAAAGATGAAAAACCGATTATTGACAGCCACCAGGGCCGCGCGGGCATTCCCACACTTTGCCGCTCTCACCCTCGCCCTCCTCCTGGCTGCGACGGCCAACGCGCAGTCGCCGCAGAACATGTTCGACTGCGAACGCCAGTACCGCGAGTGCGAGATGCAAGTGAGAAAGCAGAACCCCGGCAACGACCCGTGCGCAGCCTATTCGCGCTGCCAGTCGGCAAAAATGTGTGAGGCCTCGCGCTGCGTCTGCATGCGCACCAACGGAAATCCCGATCCCGCGCTGGCCACCGAGGCCCAGGCAATGTGCTACGCCGTCCTCAAGCCGCACGCCGGCAATTCGTGCGACCGCTACATCAATGCCTGCCTCGCCTGGTCTCAGGCTCAACATCAGAAACCCAAGCCCAAGCCGCCGGCACAACATCCCGGCACTGCTCAGCCCCTGCCGCCGGACCAGTTGCCGCGCTGAATAAAATTGAGCCCGCTATCGATTCTGCCTGCGGCGATTTCAGGGCGCTTTATACACCGCCATTGGTGTCCCCCAGGCAGCAGACCGGCAGGTCTCCAAAACTGGATAAACCCGTTAGTCAGGCCCGCCCCTGGGCCCTCCTTAAATTTGATATGTTATCTTAATCCCCCCCCAAACAAGAAACCCAAAAACAAATTTTTTCAACGTGCCGAGGCACGGAGGTTGCTTCTATGGGTGCCGAAACAACGACTGAAAATTTTTAAAGGAGTGTGCCTGGATGTGCAGATTAATTACTGTTTTTTTTATTTTTTTGTTGTTTATTGCGGGGTGTGCAGACAAAACACTTCAGATCGATCATTACCTTACTTTCTCTGCCAAAGGAACCCGATCGGAAAGCCGCCACGGACACCTGGTTGTTGACGGGCGAGAAATCCCCTGGGCCTTTAAACAGATTGCTTTCGAGGGAAAGAGTTATTCATTGCATTTAAGGAGCTATTTGTGGGGGAACGACGGCTACCACCCGGATGAACCGCCATTGGTTCAGGAAAAGGATGGCCCTATGGTCTCCCCTGAAACCCTGGCCAAAGGCTACTGGTTGGGGGCAAAACGCCCGCAAAACATTCCCGGGAATTGGTTTTTGGTGACCTGGGGAAAAAATTCTTTTGCCTATGTCGCGCCCCATGCCATTGACACGCTGATAGAGGAACAGAAAATCACTGTTGCGCCCGCAGAGGGAATGATTGGAGCCCCCTTTAAAAGGGAATAATAATTGTTTGCTTTTTGTTTTTTTCAGGCTTCTGACTTACACTTTTTGTTGTCGACTCTCCCTTCCCCTTTTCATTATCGGTTCATGTCAAAAACTGTTCGGATCGAGATATCAGGAACTCTTTTAGTCGGCCCCTATGCCTGGAAGGACAAACATCCTTTCTAATCCGTTTTCAACACCGGCCGAAATATCAACGGCGTGATTTTTGACAGGGCTTGGGCGACAGACCCTAAATATTTCATATCATTTAGAGACATATCCCTATTTTGTTCCCGGTTTTTAATGTGAAATCAGATTGAGAAATTATGGGAAGACCTGCACATATTTTAATTGTCATCATTTCGCTGCTGTTCTGCGCAAACGCTTTTGCCTCTGAGCCAATAAAGGTCTCTTCGACGGTATATCCCTCGTTCAGCCAGCCGAATGTTATACCCGGCAGAGGGAACGGAGTTCTTTACGATCTTACTGTAGAAGCATTTAAAGCCGCTGATTCAGAAGTGAAAATAGATTTTGTCCCCATGGCCAGAATCGTGTGGTCTGTAGTCGAAAAAAAACATCACGCAACTTTGGGAGTGATTGAATGGTTTGCCAAAGATCAGAAAGATCATCTTGTCGAAACCGTGGAACTGATCAACGCAAACATTGTCTTTTTCTTCAAAAGAGAAAGGTTCCCTGACGGACTTTCCTATGAGAAATTAAGCGACCTGAAAAAATACAAGATCGGGAGCTTGATTGGCAGTTCGACACTCCCCCTTTTTGAAAAGGCTGGCATAAATGCTGAGTTAGTGGCTGAGCTTGAACAGAATTTCAAAAAATTGAATCTGGGGCGCATTGACCTGACCGTTGCGATTGATCTTACCGGATGGAATATAATTAAAGACTTATTTCCTGATTCTGCGAATAATTTTTCAACGGTTAAAAAACCGTTGATCCAACTGAAAACAGGTCTGATTTTTCACAAAGAGCAGCACGATTCGCTACAAACATTTAAAAAGGGCCTGGATATAATTCTGAAAAACGGAACATATCATGAGATAGTCGAAAGATATTATGGGAAAGAACGAGCTTTCGACGATGTTCTACCTCAGGCCATTTGCGGGAAAATGAAGGAAAAACCATAGCTTTAATTCCTCCCAAAAAATTCAGATAGAGGGCGGGGTCAACCCAGCTTTTCAGACTTGGCTCAAACCCCTTTAATTGGTTCCTTGCCATTGGTCAGCTAGTAAAGGGGATGCTCAGGCCGCACGACGCAACACGACCAGGGAGTTTGCCTCCAGCGTGATTCCGGCTCCGGCATTGAGGGTCTCTTCGCTTTCCAACCAGCCTGCCGCAGTATCGAGGTCCTTGATCCAGACCTCACCCCACTCAACTCGGGGAAGGATAAAATCCATAGCTTTCTTGTGGGCGTTGAAAATGAGGTAAAACTTGTCGTCGCTGACCGCTTCGCCGCGCGGGTTGGGGTTCGGAATGGCCTTGCCGTTGAGAAAGACGCCGAGGGCTTTCACCTGCCCCATGCCCCAGTCCTCTTCGGCCATCTCCTCGCCCTCCTGGGTGAACCAGCCGATGTCCTCGATTGTGCTGCCGTGAATCGGGCGGCCGTGAAACCAGCCCCGGCGCCGGAAAACAGGGTGCTCCCGCCTATAGCGGATCAACCGCTGACAGAAACCAAGCAAATCCCCGTCAATGTTGTCCCAGTCAAACCAGGAAATTTCGCTGTCCTGGCAGTAGGCATTGTTGTTGCCGCCCTGGCTTCGGCCGCTTTCGTCGCCGCCCAGGAGCATGGGCACCCCCTGGGAAAGAAACAGGGTGACCAGAAAGTTTCTTTTCTGCCGGGCGCGCAGGCTCACCACAGCCGGATCGTCGGCAGGCCCTTCCGCACCGCAGTTCCACGAACGGTTGTGACTTTCGCCGTCGCGGTTTTCCTCGCCGTTGGCCTCGTTGTGCTTTTCATTGTAGGAAACCAGATCGTTCAAAGTAAAACCGTCATGGGCGGTGATGAAGTTGATGCTGGCGAAGGGTAACCTGGAGGTCTCTTCATAAAGGTCCGAACTGCCGGTGATGCGGGATGCGAACTCGCCCAGGGACTGCTCCTCCCCGCGCCAGAAATCACGGACGCAGTCGCGGTATTTGCCGTTCCATTCGGTCCATACCGGAGGAAAGTTGCCGACCTGGTAGCCGCCCTCGCCCACGTCCCAGGGTTCGGCGATGAGCTTGACCTGGCTGATGACGGGGTCCTGCTGAATGATGTCGAAAAACGCCGAGAGGCGATCCACGTCGTGCAGTTCCCGCGCGAGGGTGGAAGCGAGATCGAAACGAAATCCATCGACGTGCATCTCAAGAATCCAGTAACGCAGCGAATCCATGAGAAGCTGAAGCACGTGGGGATTGCGCATATTAAGGCTGTTGCCGGTGCCGGTATAATCCATGTAATAACGCTGGTCCTCGGTGAGGCGGTAATAATAGGCATTGTCGATGCCCTTGAAGGATAGCATCGGACCCAGGTGGTTACCCTCGGCCGTATGGTTGTAGACGACGTCCAGAATGACCTCGATGCCGGCCTGATGAAGGGTTTTTACCATCTGCTTGAACTCGGCCACCGCGCCTCCGGGCCGTTTGTCAGCCGCATATTCGCCATGGGGAGTCAGGTACCCGATGGAATTGTAGCCCCAGTAGTTCCGCAGGCCGCGATCCAGCAAATGCTTGTCGTGGATGAAATAGTGGATCGGCATCAGTTCCAGGGCCGTTATGCCGAGTTGCTTCAGGTATTCGACCACGGCCGGCTGCGCCAGGCCGGCATAGGTGCCGCGCAATTCCGGGGGAACGCCGGGATGCCGGGCGGTGAACCCTTTGACGTGAGTTTCGTAGATGATGGTTTCATGCCAGGGGATCTGGAGTTGGCGGTCTCCGCTCCATTCGAAATAGGGCTGGTGAACGATGCATCGCGGCATGAACGGCGCGCTGTCCTTGTCGTTGCGGTCTTCCGGGCCCTTATCGAAGGGGTAGGGAAAGAGGGCTTCGTCCCATGAGAGTGGACCGTCGATGATCTTGGTGTAGGGGTCGATCAGCAGCTTAGCCGGATTGCAGCGGTGGCCGTTGGCCGGGTCCCAGGGGCCGTGAACGCGAAAACCGTAGCGCTGGCCGGGCTCGACGGTGGGCAGATAGCCGTGCCAGCAATAGCCTGTGACTTCGGGAAGGTCGACGCAGGTCTGATTTCCTTGGTCGTCAAAAAGGCAAAGCTCGACGCGCTCGGCGATCTCGGAAAACAGTGAAAAGTTAGTTCCGGAGCCGTCATAGGCGGCTCCCAGCGGATATGGATGGCCCGGCCAAACTTTCATGTCTGTTTCTTCCCCCCAAAAGGTTAAAAATATATTTCATCATGTATCACGAATTTTTTGTTTGGCAAATAATGTCCCGCATTAAAATGTTTCGCGTTCTTGAGAAAAAATTTTCAGGCTGATCTGGTAAGAATGGCCATTCGGGAATTCCTATATTTATTCACTCCTCTACCCAGAAACAACAACCCCCCGGTGGATGAATCCTCCGGGGGGGGTGTGATCTTCAGCGAGTACAAAAATGGGACGGCTGGGAAAGTTGAATGCACAACCAAAGGCCTGAACGGGCGGGGTCGTTTTTAATGGCCGGGTACGCAGTCCAGATTTCGGTGAACCACGCCAGCCAGCCTGGAAAAAGGATAAGGGCCTTTTGATCATGCGACCGGAGGGCTTTTCCCCATAAAGAGGCCTTTCAACCCGACTTTTACCCAAACCCCGAGCCTCTTTCCAAACACAGAAAAACCGCCAGGGCTGCCAGGCACAGGATGGTGACCATCCAGTCCGTCGGGGAAAAGCGGTAGCTTTTGCGGAAACTCCGCCCCTTTCTGCCGAACCCCCTGGACTCCATCGCAACCGCCAGATCATCCGCCAGGATGAAGGACTGAAACAACAGCGGCATGAGCAGTGCGATCAGGTTTTTCACATTGCGGAGCTTGAAGGCCAGATCGATGCCACGCGATCTCTGCGCCTCGGTAATGTGCCTGACCTTAAGGCCGATAAGCGGCACATAGCGCATACCGGAGGTAATCATAAAAGCAAGGGCGTACGGAAACCCCAGCAGCCGGAGTGCGTCCCCTATCTCGCCGGGGCCGGTCGCTCCGAACACCAGGATCGATACCGAGAAAAGAACAAAAAGCCTCAGCGCGAGTTCCAAAGCGATAACCCCATCATAGAAAATCAGGCCGACGACGAAAACGAAAGCCGTGAGCGGCAGGGTCATGCGCAGGGATTTGGCAAACCTTCCCAGCTGTCCGGTGAGGGGCGCGATTATGAGCAGGAGCACGCCTGCGCCCATAAGGGTTGCGGCATGGACCGACATGAGCACTGCGGTGACGGCCGATATGCCGATGAGGAGTCGGGTGCGGGGATCAAGATTGCTCATCGCCGCCTCCGCTGTCATTCCGGCTGCCGGGCCAGGGCAGACCTCCCGCCCGGGCCACTTCGGCGGCAGGGCCATCCGCCTTGATTTCCCCGTCTTTGAGGAGTATCCAGCGGGGTGCCACAGAACCGGCAAATTCCAGGTCGTGGGTCACAAGAAGGGTGGTGAGCCCCTCCTTGGCCAATTTATTGAGGGTCAGGGCCAGGGCCTCCCGGGAACGCCCGTCCTGCCCGGCGGTAGGCTCGTCCAGAACCAGCATCTCGGGCGCCATGGCCAGGATCGAACATATGGCCACACGCTTCTTTTCACCCTCGCTCAACCGGTACGGAGAACGGTCCATGAAACCCTCAAGGCGAAAAAGATCGATCATTTCATCGAAGCGATCACTCCTGGGCATACCAACAGCGCGGGGCCCTGCAAGCAGTTCCTCCTCGACCGTGGTCGTGAAAAACTGGTTGTTCGGGTTCTGGAACGAAAGTCCGACCAGGGGGGCCATCTGCGCCGGAGTCGAGTCACAGACATTTTTGCCGCGGTAAAGGACCTTCCCTGCCGCAGGCTTCAGAAGTCCGTTCAGATGTTTCACGAAAGTCGTCTTGCCGCTTCCGTTACTGCCGACCAGGGCCACCGTTTCCCCCTGGCGGATATCGAGGGACACCCCGTGCAGAATCTTCCTCCCGCCGATGACAGCTTCGAGACCTTCCACAGTCAGCAGCGGCTGGCCAACGGCTGCCGGTCGAAACGGAGGAGAGTAGCGGGGTATCAGCCGGGATTCCACCAGCGCCGACCGCAAGCTTTCCATGGAGCCGTCCATGGCTACCCGTCCCTGATCCATCACAACACAGCGGGAGACATCCTCCGAAAAACCATCCAGGATCTGCTCGACGATCATCAGGGTGGTTCCACGCTGTTGAATTCGGCAAAGAGTGCGCCTGAGTTTCTCGGTAGCTACCCAGTCCAGGTTGGCGAAAGGCTCGTCAAGGACCATCAACGATGGTCCGCCGCTCAAGACGGCGGCGATGGAAACGAGTCGTCTCTCGCCTCCCGAAAGTTCGGAAGGTGCGCGCGGCAGAAGATGGGCGATCTCAAGTTCGTCCGCCGTTTCCCGGATGCGGGCCGCTATTTCCCGGGGATCGCGCCCCAGGCTCTCGGGCCCGAAAGCAAGTTCGTCCTCTACCGTGGCGTTGAACAACTGGGCGTCGGTGTTCTGCAGCACGAGGCCGGCATGGTCGAAGAGGTCGGCAGGAGGAGTCGAAGCCACATCGAGGCCCGCGACATGAACCGATCCCTCGATGGCCCCGCCGAAATGGTGCGGGACAAGCCCGTTTACCGTATAGGCCAGAGTGGACTTGCCAGAGCCGTTGGCCCCGCAGAGCAGCACATATTCGCCGCCGGAGACGGCCAGGTCCACGCCGTCCAGCACTGACCCACCGGACGGATAGCCGTATTTTAGCTGTTGGATTTCAATCATGGTTGCCAGATTTTAGTTTTTTTCAACAGGTGGAGGGCCACCAGGCCGATGATCGTTCCCCCTATGGTACTTACGCTGAAAGCGATCACCATGGTCCCGGCCGCCATCTCCCGGCCCAGAAAAATCGGTCCGATAATCCAGACGCTCGCCAGAGCACCCAGGATGCCCGTGCCGATGACCTCACCCAAGCCCGCAGCCAAGGTGCGCTTCGTATAGCGATAGGCAAGCCCCGCCAGCAGCGCCCCGATCATCCCACCCGGGAAGGCCAGCAGCGTGCCGAGGCCCAGGATATTGCGAATGACAGCGGCGGCAAAGGCGATGGCCACCGCATACCAGGGTCCCAGCATCACGGCGCCGATGACGTTTACCATATGCTGGGCCGGAAAGCACTTGGCAATACCCACTGGAATGAAAAATGGGGAAAGAGCCACCGCTATGGCCACAAGAATCACCGCCCGGGCCACATCCCGGGTTTTCATTTGATAAGCCATTTTCTCCTCCTTTCAGCACCTAAGTGCCTTTTGCGCGATCAGAGCTGTATCCGAAATTGATAGAGCATAAAACCAGGGACATCCCCCTGTTTCTTCAAATGCCCTGTACCGTAAAAGCAGATAAACCAATAAAAAAATTAACTCCGCACCGTATCTTCTATGGTAATACGAAGCCGTTTTCCAAGGGCTGCAGCTGCCTGTTCCAGGGTATTGAGTGTAACGGCAGTGTTCTTGGGGTCGAGCAGTCGATTCAGTGCCGCTCTGGAGGTGTGCATTTTGGCCGCCATCTCAGTTTTAGTCAGCCGCTGCTTCTCCATCTCCTGCTGAATCTGTAACACCAGCACCCGTTTGGCCGCAATTATTTCGACTTTGGCAAGGAGTCCTTCCTTTTCAAGAAAATTGTCAAAATCGCGACCGATATTCTTATGATTCGCCATCGATTTCGGCCTTTCTTTTCTTGACCAGATTCATTTCAGCCCCTTATTGTATCAAGTTTGGTACGCAAGGCAAGAAAATAAAAACCCCCTTTTGGAATAATCCTTGAGGGGGTTTTTAACATTACTCTATTTTAAAATTCAACGCCGATTATTTACCTAGACCGGGGGAACACAAAAATCACCTCGTTGTCCCCCATCATCCCCAACTCCTGCCGGGCCATGTCCTCGATATACCTTTTGTCGGAGCGCAGGGCTTGAATTTCCTTTTTCAGGTCAGCGTTCCTGGTCTCAAGAGCCAGAATTTGCCCTTGCATAATATCCCGATGCCGAGAAGCTTCCAGAACCCGCAGAACCCCGCGTTCGCCAAACAGAGCCAAGCCCAGAAAAACGAGAACCAGCCCCACGGCCCACCACGGCAGGGGGAAAAAAGAAAAAGGATCTGAGTTTGATGTTTTGGTCGTCACTTAAGCATCCATGCTTCGGCAAAGAAACCAAAGGTCTGTTTCCTTGCTTTTCGAGGCGTCTGCCGGAATCGTTGAGAGGCGAGATGGAATATCCGGCAGGCGGCAAAAACCCTTTCTATTCAAAACTAATTAAATTTTCAATTTTCTTCAAGGTCTTTTTTCCTACGCCCCTGACTTTCAGCAGATCCTCCGCGGCTTGAAAGGGGCCATGCTCTTCGCGATAGCTGACGATATTGGCTGCTGTTTTGTCGCCGATGCCGGGCAGAACAATGAGTTCCTTGGCCGTAGCTGCATTAACATTGATTTTTGCCTCAGCTTTTTGGACCTCCTTTGCCATCGCCGGGGGACTGAAAACGGTCCCCGAAACAAAAGCAGCCGTTAAAATCAATGTTAACAAAACGATAAATTTTTTCATTTTGGTTTTCTCCTTTTTCTCAAGGGTTCAACATGAATACTCACGCAAATCGGTCCGGGGGAAAACCCGCCGGATATATCCATCACGCCTTGAGTTATATTATAGATGTAAATTTTAAAAATAGGAGAAAACGATTTTTTTAATTTACCTCCCTGGCCTTTCGGACTTGGGGAATCGTAAGGAAAACATTGAAAACATGGCCGCTTTAGTGTTTTTGCTATAGATTCATCTCTGAGTTAAACTGGCGCTTAGTTAAGACCAAAGTCGAAAATATCCCCAATCCCTTTCAGAACAAAAGCTACCATAATTTCCTCATCCTCCAGCCGGTCTCGGTAGGTCAGCTTGATACTCCAGCACTGGAAACGGTATTCCAGCCCGATGAGATGTTCGAGAGCCTGGCTTTCAACAAAATCATAACGCCAGGAATAGGAGAGGGCCAGCGGGTCCAGGGCATTGGTCGCAAGGGAGCCGCTGAAATATTCCGCTGCATCGTCCAGGTAGGTATAGCCGAAAGAGAGGGAATTGCCTTTGCCGTCGTTTACCCCGCCACGGCTGCGAAAAGCGAGGAAACTCTCGCTTTCGGGATTCATGTCATAGGTAGCGTCAAAATCGATGTAGGACCAGGTCGTCGGCCGGACAATCAACTCGGTACGCAGCGGGGAAAAGGGCCGGACCGGCGCATCTCCTGGGTCCTGATCGCGGTGCGACTCGCTGATATCGAACTCCTGAGCGAGACGGAAGTAGAGGAACTCATGATATTCGGAAGTCCCCTCAACGCTGTCCAGCCGCGCCGTCAGGCGGTTAGTCAAAACAAGGCTCAATTTGTTTTCCGGTTCGATATCATCCCACCGGTCGAAGTCCGGAAGAGGGTCCTGGTTTCCGGAAGGGATGTAGGAATAGCGTATCTCCGGCTCAAAACTGTGACGGATTTTCTTGACCTTCTCGCCATCCCAGTCAAAAACCCTGTGCATACGGGTGGAGGCACCGAGGTTGAAATCAAACAGTCCTTCGTTATCATCGCCGTCAGAGGTCGAATAAAGCCGCTCGAGAAACCCCACTTCGGCATCGATAGCGAGAAAAGGGGCCGGCTTCAGAACAGTGGCCAGATAAGGGCGCAGCATCACCCGTTCCCCTTCATTCCCTTCTTCCCGCCAGAAATAAGTGGCCGAGGTATCAAAACCGTAAAAAACAGGCGTCTCTTTGAACCTTTTGCGAATCAGAGAAAACCTCACCTCGGGAAGTCTCTGCAAAGTCAGGTCATTGTCGTTCTCAAGGTCTTTGATATATTTCAGTTGCCCGGTCAGGTTCAGCTTCTCCCAGTTTTTCTGGGCATAAATCGTCGAGATAACGGAGCTTTTGTTATAATCGGGCGCTTCACGCCCTAAATCGCTGAAGAAATCCTCGTCATCCACATATTCAACGTCCGCCATGAGCTTGACTTTGCCGGGCAGAGTGCCGCTATGATCCCAGGAGACGGCCATACGATCGACATTCTCATTCCAGCCGGTGATGTGATAAAAACTGAACTCTCCCGCGTCTTCTTCCGTCAAGACATAACGATATTCCACCCCTTTTCCCAACCCCATCCTGGACAGATAGTCAAGGTAAAAGGTGGCATCCATATTACGGGAAATGGCCCAGTAAAAAGGTTGCGTTATCTGCAGTCCTTTTTTGTTTGAATTGCCGTAGCTCGGCATGAGGAGACCGGTTTTCCGAAGCGCCACCGGGTAGGCGAAATAGGGCAAATAAAGAACCGGGACATCTTTCACATAAAAAAGGGAATGTTTAGCCTCGGCATAACCACCGCGGGTTACTTCGAGGTCTTTGGCTTTGAATTTCCAGGCGGGTACATCCGCGTCACAGCTCGTGAATTCGGCATCTCTGGCCCGATAGCGGTTTTCATCGAGCTTGTCGATTTGCGCCGCCCGGAAATAAAAATTCTCCGCCTTCCAGAAGCCTCTTCCTTCCTGCATGGTTCCCTGCCCCGAAGCGAGGTTGAGTTCCAACTGGTCTCCGGCAAAAAAATTCCCCTCTTCATCACTAAGCAAAACCGCACCTGAGGCTTGAGCCGTTTCGGTTTCCGAGTTCCATTTCATGCGGTCGGAAAGGAGGGTGTAACCACTCTTTTTGAGGCGAACGTGTCCAACAGCGTTGTAGGTTCCGGTCTCCCGATTGTACTGCAGTTCATCAGCCGTCAAGGTTACGGGAGCTGCATCCGTCAAAGCCGCTGCATTCTCTGCGGCAAAACTCGAGTGCACGGAATAGCCGCACAAGCAGCCAAACATGACAACGTAAAAAGCTAACAGCAACGGCCTCATCCGGGCATCCCCCACTTTTCAAGAACATCCATCGCCGCTCCCACCAAAAAGATGGAGCCGGCTACCAGAATAATTTCATCTTTCCCGCGCGCCCTGCCCGCAGATAGAAGGGCCTCTTCCGGACCTTTAAAAGGTTCGCTCTCAATGCCCATCGTCAGGCCCATGGCGGCTAACTGCGACGGCATGAAAAAGGGTTCCTGCGGGACATCACAGCAGTAAAGTTTCTTCACCCGGCGGGAAAGCGGTTCCAGGATCGCTTCGGCATCCTTGTCCTCTTTGATTCCCACCACCCAATGGATATTATGGATATCCTCGTCCTCAAGGTAGCGAGCCAGGGCCAGGGCGCCGCTGCCGTTATGGGCACAGTCGAGGAGGATTTCACGATGTCCCTGCCACCAGTGCAGACGGCCGGGCCATTGCACGGTTTCCACCCCTTCCCGCATCGCGTGATCGGGTATGGCCAACCCGGAAGATCTCAGGATTTCCGCACAGCGCAGGCTCAGGGCCAGATTGACGTGCTGGTGCCGCCCCTCCAAACCGGGATTCAAGCTGTCCAAATGGAGACCGGTACCCTGATAGCTGAAACACTTGCCGGATGATACCACAGAAAAGTCACGACTGAAAACCGATAGGGGCGCATCACAAACCCGAGCCCGCTCAACAAACACCTCGGCCGCTTCGGGCTGCTGGGGCCCGAGGACCACGGGAATGCCCTTTTTGATGATCGCTGCTTTTTCGCCGGCGATCTTGCGCAGCGTGGTCCCCAGATATTGGGTATGGTCCATGGAAATGGGGGTTATGACGGAAACCAGGGGGGTAACCAGGTTGGTGGCATCGAGACGCCCGCCCATGCCGGTTTCGACAATCGCCAACTGAACACCAATACGGGCAAAATAGCGAAAAGCCAGGGCCGTGGAAAATTCGAAAAAGGTTACCGGATTTTTTTCAACCCGGGGCCGGATTTCATCGATCAGGCCGGCCAGAAAGTCCTCATCGGCGGGACGGCCGTCAACACGAATGCGCTCGGCAAAAGACTGCAGGTGGGGAGAGGTGAAAAGACCGGTAAGAAAACCGGAGCGAACCAGAATTTGAGCCACACCCGCCGCCACCGAGCCTTTACCGTTGGTGCCGGCGACATGGACAACCGCGTAGTTTTGTTCGGGATGACCGAGGATATCGAGAATATCCGAGATGTTTTTCAATCCCAGCTTGATGCCGGAGGCCCGAAGCCCGAAAAGAAAATCAAAACTCTCCCGCGGTTTCACTTTCAACTCTTGAAGAACATGCGGAGAACCTGGGAAATCCTATCCTTCATTTCCGAACGCCGGACAATCATGTCCACCATCCCATGTTCGAGAAGATATTCGGCCCGCTGGAAACCTTCGGGAAGTTCCTGGCGAATGGTCTGCTCTATAACCCGGGGGCCGGCAAAACCGATAAGGGCGCGCGGCTCGGCCATATTGATATCTCCGAGCATGGCAAAGCTCGCTGTTACCCCGCCCGTGGTCGGGTCAAGAAGGACCGATATGAAGGGAAGGTTCATCTCCTTGAGGCGCATCAGGGCGGCGCTGGTTTTGGCCATCTGCATCAGAGACATGATGCTTTCCTGCATGCGTGCCCCACCGGAAGAAGAAAAGATAATGACGGGACGTCGGTGATCGATGGCATGTTCAATAGCCCGGGTGATCTTTTCGCCGACCACCGACCCCATGCTTCCGCCCATGTAGCCGAAATCAAGAACCGCAACCATCACGGGCAGCTCGTTAATAGTCCCCTCACCGCAAATGACCGCTTCGTTGATGGCTCTTTTCTTAATAGCGGCTTTGATCCGGTCCCTGTATTTTTTCGAATCCTTGAAGTCGAGAAAATCTTTAGGCTTCAGCTCAACATCCATTTCGACGAAAGAATCCTTGTCCAAAATCAGATCGAGACGCTCCTGGGAGGTGATGCGAAAATGGTAGTCGCACTTGGGGCAGACATTCCAGTTGCGCTCAATTTCCTTGGAGTAAATAATTTCCTGGCAATTCTGGCACTTTGTCCACAACCCTTCGGGCATGTGCACCTTTTTATCCGATGCCTTGGGGAGAGGCGCTTTCGATTTTTTGAACCAAGCCATAAGTCAACCTCACTTCCACTGGAACTGGATGCAATTATCACTAGCCGTTGTCCGGCTGTTGGTCGTCGTTCAGCTTCTCACAGCTACGGATAAGCGTCAACCGGAGGTTGCAATACACCGAAAATTTCCGTGGTAAAACAGCCTTCGCCTCAGCAGGTCCCCTGTTTCAGCTCCCGCGCAAAGGACACAACCTTGGCCGCCAGTTCATCAAGATGACCTCCGCCGGCAATAATCTTCACCAGGGCGCTTCCCACCACGACGCCATCGGCAAACCCGGCTACGGCCTTGACGTCGGCCGGAGTGGAAATACCGAAGCCGACCGCCACGGGAACGTCGCTCATGCTTTTGAGACGGGCAACCTCACCCTCAATATCCGCCGCATCGATCTCACGGGAACCCGTAACCCCGGTCATGGAGACATAATAAACGAACCCCTCACTTTCACGAACCAGTTTTTCAGCCCGCTCCGGTGGGGTAGTCGGGGCAATCAGGGTGATATAAGCCAGGCCATGGGCACGTAAATGTTCCCTCAACGGCGCCGCTTCCTCCGGAGGGAGATCGACAATTAGAAGACCGTCAACCCCGGCCGCTGCGGCATCTCGCGAAAAGGCCTCAAGTCCGTAGCAGAAAACCGGGTTGTAGTAGCCCATGAGGACAATGGGAACCTCGGTTTTAAAGCGGATGTTGCGAACACTTTTGAGAATTCCTTTTAAAGTAGCTCCGCCTTTCAAAGCCCGCTCGGAAGACGCCTGAATGGTCGGTCCGTCAGCCATGGGATCGGAGAACGGGAAGCCGAGTTCGATAATGTCGGCTCCGGCTTCAGCCAAGGCCGGGACCAAAGCCTCGGTGGCCTCCATATCGGGATCGCCGGCGGTCAAAAAAAGTACCAGGGCCTTCTCCGATTTTTCCCGCAAAGTCGAGAATGTTTTTTCAATACGTTTCATCTGCACAACCAGGGTCATTATTCAGCACAATGGCATTGTGCCTCTCATGTAAAGGGCATCTGCCGCCCGGATGGCGACAGCTAAGCGCCATGGACGGCAAGGCGAATAGGGTCAAAGCGGGCCACAGAATCTGTTGACTACCTTCCAGGATTAATCCCCCTCCTTGAAATACTCACGCACCGTGGGAATATCCTTGTCGCCGCGCCCGGAAAGGCAGACGACGATGATCGCCTCTTTAGGCATCTGCGGCGCGATTTTTTTCAGATAAGCGATGGCGTGTGAACTTTCCAGAGCCGGGATAATGCCCTCCAGTTCACTTAAAAGTTTAAAGCCCTCCAAGGCCTCGGAGTCGAGGATAGCATCATATTTGACCCGCTTTAAATCATTCAGAAGGGCATGCTCGGGGCCCACTCCGGGATAATCGAGACCCGCCGAAATGGAATGAGCGTTGAGTATCTGGCCTCCCTCGTCCTGGAGCAGATAGGTTTTGTTGCCGTGCAGAACCCCGACCTTGCCAAGGCAGATGCTGGCCGCATGCTGGCCTGTATCAAGGCCGTAACCGCCTGCTTCCACGCCGATCATCTCGACACTCTCGTCCTCAAGAAAAGGATAGAACAGTCCCATGGCGTTGGAGCCTCCACCTATACAGGCCACAGCCAGGTCAGGCAGCCGCCCTTCGTGATCAAGCATCTGCTGCCGGGTTTCCCGGCCGATAACGGACTGAAAATCACGCACCAGCATCGGGTAGGGGTGGGGCCCGGCCACGGTACCAATGACATAAAAGGTGTCGCGGACATTAGTCACCCAGAAACGCAGGGCTTCATTCATGGCGTCTTTGAGGGTTGCGGTCCCGCCCGTTACCTCATGCACCTTGGCGCCGAGAAGCTTCATGCGGAAAACATTAAGGGCCTGACGGCGGATATCCTCCGCCCCCATGAATATCTCGCAATCAAGGTTGAAAAGGGCAGCAATGGTGGCCGTGGCAACCCCGTGCTGTCCCGCGCCGGTTTCGGCGATAACCCGGCGCTTGCCCATTTTACGGGCCAAAAGCACCTGACCGACGGTATTATTAACCTTGTGGGCGCCGGTATGATTGAGGTCTTCACGCTTAAGATAAATCTTCGCACCGCCGAAATGCTCGGTTAGGCGCTGAGCATAATAGAGGGGTGTCGGCCGGCCGACGTAGTCCCGCAGGTAATAGTCGACCTCCTGCTGAAAGGCGGGGTCTTCCTTGGCCAGGGCATAGGCCTGCTCCAACTCAAGCAGAGCGGGCATCAGGGTTTCCGCCACATAGCGCCCGCCGAATTCGCCGAAGTGGCCCTGTTTATCAGGGTAACTTGTTTCTTTTGCCATTACTTCCTCGTTACTATCCAACAGAATGGATACACAGTTCTTAGCTAAACATTTCTAGCGTTGCGGATAAAAGCAGCTATCTTTTCAGAGTCTTTACGCCCCGGCGACATTTCAACACCACTCGAAACATCCACTCCATAAGGTCGCACGGTGCGGATCGCCTCAGCAACATTTTCCGGAGTCAAACCGCCGGCCAAGACAACCCGACGGGTTTTGGCAACCCGGGCGGCCAGACTCCAGTCAAAGGTCTCACCTGTCCCCCCCATGCGCCCTTTGACATAGGTATCCAGCAGGATGGTGGCATCTTTAATCCGGCCAACGTCTTCGAGACTGGCCTCGTCCCGTACCCGCAAGGCCCGAATAATTCGTCGTTCCTCAAAGGGTAGCTCATCAACAGCGATGTCACCGTGCAATTGGGCGATATCGAGGCCGCAACGAGTCATGATTTCAACCACTCGGGCCGCTTCTTCATTGACGAAAAGCCCAACCGTGGAAATAAAGGGCGGCAAAGCTGCGACGATAGCCCTAACCTGATCCGGCTTCACAAAACGCGGACTCTCAGGGTAAAACACAAAACCAAGGGCGTCAGCGCCCAGGCGAGTTGCAGCCAGGCCATCTTCTATGCTGGTTATTCCACAGATCTTAATCCGGGGCATTTGACAATCCACCAATTCATCAGGCCGCCAGAAGAGCGGCCAGCTTGGTCCCTATATCCTTCTCGCGCATGAGGCTCTCCCCGATGAGAAACCCTTTGGCACCGGCAAGCAAAAGCCGGTCGATATCCCCTCTGGTTCGTATGCCACTTTCACTGACCACAAAGCAATCATCGGGGATCCCGGGAAGCAGTCTTTCCGTCACCGCAAGATCGGTGTGAAAGGTTTTCAGGTTGCGGTTGTTGATGCCGATCAGCTTGGCCCCACTACGGAGGGCAACTGTAAGCTCCGCTTCATCATGAACCTCAACCAGGACATCAAGACTGAGCTTTTGCGCGTGAAGGGTCAGGTCTTGAAGTCGCCCTTCGGATAGGGCCGCTACAATGAGCAGTACGGCATCTGCACCACATGCCCGGGCTTCTAAAATCTGATAGGGATCAATGACAAAATCCTTGCGCAACAAAGGCAGGGAAACAGCATTTCGAACCTGCTGAAGGAAATCAAGATGACCCAGAAAGAAACGCTCATCCGTAAGAACCGAAAGGCAGGCCGCCCCACCTCCCTCGTAGACATGAGCAATGGCCACCGGATCAAAATCCTCACGGATAAGGCCTTTGGAAGGGGAACCTTTTTTGATTTCGGTTATCAGGGCGGTACCTGCTTCCGCCCTCCTTTTAAGCGCTGCGGCAAACCCCCGCACCGGTCCCTGGTCGGCAATTACCGCCTTCAATTCGGCCAGGGATCGTCTGCTTTTTGCCGCCTGCACTTCCCCTTTTTTATGCTCCAGTATTTTATCGAGAATCATCGGTTGGTCATTTCCACCAGACCCTCCAGTTTGTCCAGGGCCTTGCCGCTATCCACGATCTCGGCAGCCAGCTTGATTCCATCGTTAACCGAAGAAACCTTCTCTGCAGTCACCAGAGCAAAGGCGCTGTTAAGCAGGACAACATCCCGCCGGGGTCCTTTTTCTCCCTTAAGAATGCCCTTGACGATTTCGGCATTGCGATCGGCATCGCCGCCTTTCAGTTCATCCAAAGAACAGGGCGTTAAGCCATAATCCTCGGGGCGGATATCATAAAAGCGCAGATCATCCCCGATTTCACCGATAGAGGTGGGACCGGTCAGGGTGATCTCATCCATACCGTCCGAACCGTGAACAATGAATCCTTTCTTGCAGCCAAGTTTTTTCAATACCCGGGTCATAGGCTCAACAAGGTCCCGGCGGTAAACACCCAGCACCTGGCGGTCAGCCCCCGCCGGATTGGTCAACGGCCCGAGAATGTTGAAAATGGTCCTGATGCCGATCTCCTTGCGAGGTCCAATAGCGTATTTCATGGCCCCGTGCAGGGCCGGCGCAAACAGGAATCCGATACCAATCTGTTTGATACAATTCTCCACCACTTCAGGTCCGATGTCGAGATTGACGCCTAGCTTTTCCAGCACATCGGCACTGCCACAGGCGGATGAGACACTGCGATTGCCATGTTTGGCGACCTTAACCCCGCAGGCGGCGAGAATAAAGGCAACGGTGGTGGAAACGTTGAAGGTTTTGGTGCCGCTTCCGCCTGTCCCACAGGTATCTAATATGCTTTCCTGTTCAATATTGATGTCGTCCCGGTCGATGTCCATCACCGCACCGACGCGAATCGGCGTAGCCCGAGCCCGCATCACCCTGGCGGCACCGCTAATCTCCTCGACAGTTTCACCCTTCAAGCGCAAAGCGGTAATAAAAGCGGCGATCTGAGCAGGGGTCGCTTCGCCGCCCATGATTTCATCCATAACCGAGATCATTTCCGCTTCAGACAAGTCGGTCCCTTCCACCACCTTGGCAATGGCCGTTTTGATCACGATTTTATTCTCCTTTGCGAGTTATATTTTCACCATCTCGGAAATTGCAAGACCAGCCTTGATAAAGTTCCGAACAATTATGATATTCAAGTCAGATTGAGAAAGTTCCTCAGCAGATTTTTTCCTTCCAGAGTCAGGATCGATTCGGGATGAAACTGCACTCCCCAAATGGGATATTCTTTATGCTCGAGCCCCATGATTTCTTTTTCCGCTGTCCAGGCGGTTATCCGCAGGCAGGAGGGAAAACTGTTCCGTTCCACCAACAGGGAGTGGTAGCGGGTAGCGTCAAAGGGGCTTGGAAGACCCGCAAATACCCCTTCGCCACGGTGGTGAATAGGACTGGTCTTGCCATGCATCAGATTTTCAGCCCGGACGATTCGGCCGCCGAAAGCCTGACCGATGGACTGATGACCAAGGCAGACACCAAGAATGGGGATCTTCCCGGCATAGCAGCTAATGGCCGCCACCGAAATGCCGGCCTCATTGGGAGTGCAGGGTCCAGGGGAAATGACCAGACGGCGGGGCGCCAATTGGCCGATTTCCTCCACTGTAATCTGGTCATTGCGATAGACGCGGACCTCTTCTCCCAACTCCCTCAGGTACTGGACAATGTTGAAAGTGAAGGAATCGTAGTTGTCGATCATCAAGAGCAAATCAGTCTATCCCCCTCTCCGCGATTTCTATGGCCTTTTTGACGCCACGGGCTTTGCTCAGGGTCTCCTGGTACTCCGCCTCGGGCTGAGAGTCGGCCACTATCCCGGCTCCGGCCTGGACATAGACCTGGCCGTCTTTGACAATCAGGGTGCGAATGGCGATGGCCATGTCCATGTTTCCGGTATAGGAAAAATAACCGACCGCGCCGCCGTAAACCTCGCGCTTGCAGGGTTCCAGTTCATCAATGATCTCCATGGCCCTGATTTTCGGAGCCCCGGACAACGTACCCGCTGGGAAAACCGCCCGAAAGGCGTCTACAGCGTCCTTGCCCTCCTCGAGTTTTCCCTGAACATTGGAAACAATGTGCATGACGTGGGAGTATCGCTCGATGAACATCAACTCGTTAACCTCGACGCTGCCGGTTTCACAGACCCGACCGAGATCGTTGCGGCCGAGGTCGACCAGCATGATGTGTTCGGCAAGCTCCTTGGGGTCAGCGAGAAGCTCTTCCTCGAGGGCCAGGTCTTCTGCAGCTGTTTTACCCCGCGGCCGCGTTCCTGCAATAGGCCGAACTTCGACCTTTCGTCCCTCTTTGCGAACCATGACCTCAGGCGAGGCACCGATAATAAATATGTCGGGTAGCCTGAGAAAATACATATAAGGCGAGGGGTTGAGAGTCCGCAATATCCGATAAACATCGAAAGGATCGGCACTAAGGGGCCCGGAGAAACGCTGCGACAGGACCACCTGAATGACGTCGCCGCTACGTACATACTCTTTGCACGTTTCCACCGCCGCAAGAAATTCTGAATGGGAAAAGTTTGGGGTCAACTCCGTCTTTGTCTCACAAACAGCGGGACGAACAGGTCTTGATACCGGATTTTTCAGCTTTCTGGCCAGCTCTTCAATGTCATCCAGGGCCTTCCTGTAAAGCTTTTCCGGTTCATCCTCAGGATCAACGTGAACATTGGAGATAATTTTGATGGTCTGGAGAACATTGTCGAAAATCAGTAGCTTTTCCGTCAAAAGAAACAGCGCATCATAGGTATCGACCTCTTTGGGTTTGTCACTCGGCAAGTGTTCAATAAAACGAACCATGTCATAGCCAAGGTAACCCACCATACCACCGAAAAACCTCGGCAGGCCGTCCACCTCAACGGCCTGGAAGGATGCCTGAACACGGCGGAACTCTTCCAGCGGATCGGAAGTTGTTACGGAATGGATCAGCTGACCATTTTCAAAAATCTGAAACTGCTCACCCTTGGAGCAGAAAATCTTGGACGATCCGCTCCCCAAAAAAGAAAACCTTCCCCATTTTTCCCCACCCTCGATACTTTCCAGCAGGAAAGAGGTTTCGCCGTCATCGATTTTTTTGAAGGCGGATACAGGTGTATCCATGTCGGCCAAAATTTCACGATAGACCGGTATCAGGTTGCCTCGGGTGAGCAGGCTCCGAAAGCCGTCCAGGCTGGGAAAATACATGAAGACACCTTAAAGAGGTAGTTCGTTTTGAATTTTCGTAACCGTTAAGCGAATGGAACTCGTTCCGCCCATGAGAATGGCACCTGCTGCCCGACTGCCGGCAATCAAGCCCCCATGGCCGGGGTCAAGCACCTCCTGGATGGCTGGTGCGAGGCCATTCGCCAAAGAGGTGAAAAATTACGAATTCTCTTAGTTAAAAGGATAAAAACAAAAAAAGCAAGGCAAAAGCCTTGCTTTTCAAGCAAACAATCAACAGGATCTACTGATCTTCCTTCTTCTCTTCGCCAGTTTCAGCTTCGACTTCCGCCTCGGCCGATGTTTCGGCCTCGACAGTGGTTTCCGCCTTTTCCTCAGGCTCGTCAGCTACCTCACCAGCTTCCTCGGTCACCGCCTCTTCCACAGGCGCTTCTTGCTGCGCCGCAGCCACTTCTTCGGCTGCGGGAGCTTCGACCTTAGCGACAGGCTCTTCCACCTTAGCGGTTTTCCTGACTTTAATATTGGCGGGGTCGAGTTCCTCTACAAATTCGATTCGGGAAATTGGGGCATTGTCCCCCTGACGATTACCAAGCTTGATGATGCGCGTATAGCCGCCCGGCCGGTTATGATAACGGGGCGCCAGAAGATCAAAAAGCCTCGCCACGGTGGCGCGGTCACGAACAACACGCAATGCCTGACGACGGGAGTGGAGGCTGTTCTTTTTGCCGAGGGTTACCATTTTATCGGCCAGTTTGCGCAGTTCCTTGGCCTTGGTATCAGTAGTGGTAATCTTCTCATGCTGGATGAGAGACGTTACCATATTTCGCATCATTGCCAGCCGCTGGCTCGAATTTCGGCCCAGCCGCTTACCGGAATTATTGTGACGCATCTTTATCAGTTCCTTTCTACTTCAGGCGTCCGGGTCGGAATTAAACCTCTTCCTTACCTTTTTGAATCATCTCAAGATATTCAGGGTCAGGAAAGTTTTCAAGTTTCATCCCCAGGGACAGCCCCATATCAGCAAGAATATCCTTAATTTCATTCAGGGACTTACGACCGAAGTTCTGGGTTTTGAGCATTTCCGCCTCAGTCCGCTGTACAAGCTCACCGATGAGGTGAATCTGAGCGTTCTTCAGACAATTGGCACTTCTAACGGAGAGCTCAAGTTCCTCAACACTGCGGTACAATTTTTCGTTAATCTTTTTACTTTCATCCTGGACCGGCTCTTCCTCGACCTCTGCTTCTTCATCGAAGTTGATGAAAATCTGCAGCTGCTCTTTGAGGATTTTTGCCGCATAGGCCACGGCGTCATCGGGACGGACGCTACCGTCGGTAGCCACTTCCAGAATCAGTTTGTCATAGTCAGTGATCTGCCCGACACGAGCGTTAGTGACCGTAAGGTTAACGCTTTTGATGGGAGAAAAAATGGCGTCCATAGGGATGCTTCCGACCGGCGCCTTTTCATCCCGGTTTCTTTCGGCAGGGACATAGCCCTTACCCATGGAAACCGTCAGGTCCATCTCCAGATCAGCGTCTTCTCCACAAGTGGCAATAAAGTGTTCGGGATTGAGCACCTCCACGTGGGAGTCGGTAATGATATCACCCGCCGTAACGGTTCCTGGTCCTCTCTGAACAATACGGATGTTTCGGCTTTCATGGGAATGCAGCTTGAGCAGCACCCCTTTCAAGTTGAGAATGATGTCGGTTCCGTCTTCCGCCACACCGGGAATGGTCGAAAACTCATGCTGAACCCCCTTGATGCGCACAGAGGTGATGGCCGCCCCCTGCAAAGAGGAAAGCAGGATACGTCGCAGGGAGTTGCCCAATGTAGTACCAAAACCCCTTTCCAAGGGTTCGGCAACAAACTTCCCGAATGTATCGGAAAGTGCATTTGGGTCCACTTGCAACCGTTTCGGCTTAATGAGGTCTCGCCAGTTCTTGTACATTCAATTTCTCCATAAAAGCTGTAAGTTGAACGAATTGAATAAAAAATTATTTGGAATAAAGTTCAACAACGAGCTGCTCTTGGAAAACTGGTGTGGTCATTTCTTCCCGCACGGGCAAGGTCTTCAAAGACCCTTTGAACTGGTCACGCTCGAGTTCAACCCAGGAAACCCCTTCACGTCTTTTAGCGCTATCGAGGGCCTCGTTGATACGAGCAATTGATCGACTTTTCTCTCTCAATTCGATCACGTCAGCTACTTTTACCAGAAAAGAAGGGATATTGACTTTTCTGCCGTTGACCTGAAAGTGACCATGCCGAACCAGGGTGCGGGCTTCTCTTCGGGAGGTACCAAAACCGAGCCTATAGACAACGCTGTCCAAACGCCTTTCGAGGAGAACCAGGAGGTTTTCCCCGGTGACACCCTTCATACGCTCAGCTTTTTCAAAGGTCGATTTAAATTGTGCTTCCAGAAGACAATAAGTCCTCTTGATTTTCTGTTTTTCCCGAAGCTGGGTTCCGTAATCGGTAACTTTCACCCGCCCATGACCATGCTGCCCCGGGGCATAATTCCGTCTTTCAACCGCGCATTTGTCCGTAAAGCAACGATCACCTTTGAGGAAAAGTTTATTGTTTTCCCTTCTGCACTGCCGGCAGACCGGACCTGTATATCTTGCCAAAGTAAAGCCTCCTTTATCTTACTGACGCCACCAGATGGTGGAATATGTCCTCAGACCCTTCTGCGCTTGGGTGGGCGACACCCGTTGTGCGGTATAGGGGTCACGTCTTTAATCTTAGTGATCGTCATGCCTGCCGCCTGGATAGCACGGACTGCTGCTTCACGCCCTGCACCGGGGCCCTTTACGTAAACTTCAACACTGCGCATACCCTGTTCCTGTGCCTTTTTTGCTGCATCCTCAGCGGTTATCTGAGAGGCAAAAGGAGTGCTTTTACGAAACCCCTTGAAGCCTTTAGCGCCACAGGAAGACCAGGACACCGCATTCCCCTTTTCATCCGTAAAAGTGATGATGGTATTGTTGAAAGTGGATTGAATGTGGGCAACACCACTGGGAATATTTTTTTTCTCTTTACTTTTTCGGGTAAATCTTTTCGCCGCTTTTGCCATCATTCCTCCAGTTATTTCTTCTTGCCGGCTACGGTTTTCCGGGGCCCTTTGCGGGTTCTAGCATTTGTTTTTGTCTTCTGGCCGCGAACGGGTAAACCGCGACGATGGCGCAATCCACGGTAACAACCCAAGTCCATCAGACGTTTGATATTGGTGGTCACCTCACGCCGCAAATCCCCCTCAACCTTGAATTCATGCTCGATGATTTCGCGGATTTTGGCGATTTCATTCTCATTCAGATCGTCCGAACGGGTTTCCGTCGACACCCCTGCCTTGTCCAGAATATTTTTGGAAGTCGACCGGCCGATACCGTATATGTACGTAAGAGCCACCTCAATACG
>JAFGRU010000102.1 GCA_016934985.1 Deltaproteobacteria bacterium | reverse complement strand
GAAGAGCTTTTGCAGGACAATTTTCCTTTCAGCTATCCTCGGGACTTTTCAAACAATCAATGAGGGTCTGTAAATCTCGGAATTGCGGCCTCCCTACTTTGGTCGGACGCAGGAGCCTTGTTGCGGTCTTGAGATACTCGTCGGCAAACTTGGCAGTAAATTTTTTTCGCCAAGCAAAAAATTAATCAAAATGATGGATAATTCCCGCCACCGGCAAAGACGGCGCCAAAGTCGACAGGCTCCTAAAGTGGTCCCAAAATGGGTTAGCACTGTTTTTGCCCCAGTCCTTTTCCTTATAAAAATATGACGTAAAATTAATGGTTTTCAAATATACCTCCTTTAAAGTTTGCTTGTTTGTGCTAATAACCTGATCGTTTCGATAATACGCAAATTGAGGCTCCTGTGATCAAAAAAGACAATCCTTTTGCCTTTACTCAACATACCAATAGCAGTCGATCCCTTTTTTCACCGGCCCAACAAGGGCATATGGATATTTTGGCCGCTGTCGGGGTTTCAACCGCCACGTCGGCGAAACTCATGGCGACCCTGCCCTTTAGCGCCGACGACACCACCGCCGGCTCGGAAACCGAACTGCAGGTTGCCGTGGAAGGGAGTTGGAAATATGTTGATCTTCCCCAGGTAATTGAACAATCAACCTTTTTCGCCAACATGATGCGCCGGCAGAAAGCCGGTGAAACGTCTCGCAAGACGGTCTCGGACCTGGAACAATTCCTTTATGCAAATCGCGATCATATCTGGGAAAACAGCTGGGTAAGGTTTCCCAGGCATGTTTTAAGCCCTTTTGCCGCGCAGGTTTTCCACTCCGACCTGAAGGCTGACAAGAATAATCCCACCGCCACCAGGCGCCAGGATTCAGATCGTTTTTTCTATTCCAATCAGGACCCAAAAGATTGCATCCGGGTGCCCATCAGTTACCTTCTCAAGCTGGCCTTGGCCGATGCTATCGGTGACCGGGCTAATGCCGCTCCTTCGGTTTACCGAACAGGACTGCGGCTCATGGATCACTTTCTCAGCGACAACACCTCGCCGGAAACCTTCTCTTTTAATGTCGTTCAATTACAGCCTGACCAGGGTTTGGGGCGAGGCCTGGCCCGGGAAACCGCCAAACGTTTTCTTCTCACCCAACTCCTCATCCAATATGCCAACCGCAAATTCCGTCTCGAAGAGAATGGACAGAAGGCCCTGATCTACTCGGCGCCCCATCCACCCGTGCGCCAGAAGGCCCTCAGCCGCCTGGTCTCCGACGCCTTTTACCGGGAGCTGTTCATGAGCCCCTGTCTCTCGGGCTGGTCACAGGGCGAACAAAAACACCAATATATGCGTCTTTGCCACGAGGTCCTGACTCGCAGCCAGTTGAATGCTGTTCTTAAACTTAAGGAAGCAGGCATCATCACGAATAACCTCGTGGTGTTGCCCGATGCCTCCAATATCAGCCTGGCCAACAACGGTACCCACATCAGTCTCGGCAGCCGCAGGCTTTCTTCGGCCTTTGCGACGAAAGGCAACGGGTTTGGTCCTCCTGAAGAGAAAAATATCGGCGATCTGACCGCCAAAATTGTTGAGCATTTTCTCCCCCTTTTCGTCGGTACGTACAGCGCAGCTCCCTTTCGCCTCGGTTTTACCGATTTCCATCCGGAAAGAGCCCTCGGCTTTCTTCCCCATGAAATCGAGTTTACTCACCTGCGCAAGATCTGGCGGCGCTGGAAGAAAAAAGCCAGTCTCTCCTTTTTCGGGCATCCCCTGACCCCTTTCGGCCCCGAATGGCTGGACAACACTCTTGGCTCTGCCCTCTCCCTGCGCGGTGATTTCGTGCCCGATTTTCGGCTCATCGACTATCCCGCCTGTTTTCTAAGTACCGAACAAAGTCCAGCTTTCGACGGCAACCTTGGCAATCAAGAGCGACTTAAAAACGACCTTGCTGATATGGGGGTTTTCGACCGCCGTATGTCGGTCTACCTTCTTTACCGGCAGAGGCATTTTGCCGAAATGGGGTTTTCTGGTTTCGAAGGACGCCACTACAGTCTTTTCAAAGGGTTTGGCCGGGATATGGAACATGCTACCAATCTTCAGGTGTTGATTACGGCCCTGGCTTTCAAATACATGGCATGTGGAGAGATTACCCACCGCCAGATTCCCGACAATCCGATGGTGGAAAGCGAACGCCGCCAGATTTTTTTCGGTGCGGCTATTGGCTTGCCGACTTTTTTTGTGGCTAAAAACACCCGCAACCAGTTGTTGCGCAGCATTCTCAAAAAAACCGGACGCACCCGCCACAGTCGGCGTTATCCGAAATATCTCAGAGTATACGTTAATGAATTTCGCCTGGCCCTGCTTCAGGTTCTCCGCGAGGACGGAGAGGATCTGATTGAAACGTTGGGTCTTCAGGAAACCATTGCCGATCTTGAACAAAGGTTGCGGGCACCTGACCAACATTCCTGCGCCGACCGGCTGACCAGAGAGGTTCTTGAAGAACTCAATCTCAAAACGCCCATGGAGGCTCAGGCCGAGGATTTCAACAGAGGAGCGGAAAAATACTATCGTTCAACCCTGCGTCACCAGCAGACTGAAGAGGCGCTGGATTATTTCAACCAGGATATGCGTGGTCTGATGAAACGGGCCGACGAGGGTGACGTTGAAATTAGGGAGGCCCTGGCCGGAATTCACTCCGGAATCAATTTGGAAGGGGCTTTGCCCTGCCTGAAAGGGAAAATCCTTTGCGAAGAAGCAACCGTGGAGGAGTTGAAACAGGTCATGGATTTGTTGATCCTCACTATTCATGCCGACAGTATGGCCACTGTGCCGCAGCCTATAATTAATCTGGATGACCATGAGCATGCAGCATCACTACATCGAGCGGTTTAGCGGTCGAGTTGTTGAGGAAAAGCCCCTCGGCGATCGCCTTGTCCGTTTTATTTATGACCCGGTTCGTGAAAAAGCACCGTACATTTTTAAAAAAATCACCGAGGCGCGGACATCCGCGCTGCTGGGATTTTTGAATTACGATTTTTCTCTGGGGCATCAGCTCCTGGGAGGCGGAAGTTTTTTGCGTGAGAGCGGCATCAACTTTCAGGAATGCCTGCAGCCCCCTGAATATTTCAACTCTGTTCGGAAAGTTTTCGAGCGCCAGATCCGCTATTGGGAGTGCCGACCCCTGCCAGAGAAAAAGGATGCCATAGTTTCGCCAGCGGACTCACGGGTTCTAATCGGCTCCCTGGAAAAGGTTTCGGAACTGTTTGTTAAAGGGAAATTTTTTCAGCTGGAAGCATTGCTGGGCGTGGACAAAAGATGCTGGCTGGAAGCCTTTTCAGGTGGTGATTTTTCTATTTTCCGTTTGACTCCGGACAAGTACCACTACAACCATACGCCGGTGGCGGGGGCTGTAGTCGATTTTTACGAAATTGACGGTCCTTACCACTCTTGTAATCCGGGTGCTGTGGTGCGCATGGCCACACCTTATTCCAAAAACCGCCGGGTGGTTACCATCATCAATACGGATGTTCCGGGAGGTTCGAAGATAGGTCTTGTGGCTATGATTGAAGTTGTGGCGTTGATGATTGGCGATATTGTCCAATGTTATTCCACTTTACGTTATGAGGATCCATCGCTCATGTTTCGCACCCTGTTTCTGGAAAAGGGGGCACCCAAGAGTCTTTTCCGTCCCGGCAGCAGCACTGACATCCTTCTTTTCCAGAAAGGGCGGATCCGCTTTGCCGATGATCTTCTTCGAAATCAGAGGCGTCAGGACATTCAGAGCCGCTTTTCCGCCGGTTTTGGCTATTCCCTGGTCGAAACCGACATCAAAGTTCGTTCGCTCATTGCGATGCCGGCAAAAAAAGAATACTAACTAGCTGAAATAACAGGAAGAATGTCATGAATAATCTCTTTTTTTTGACGGTAATGGCCCTGCTTTTCGGTTCCTATCTGGCATGGGGTTTTCGAAGCCTTCCTTATGAACGCTGGCAGATGTTTGCCTCCATCCCGATACGCAGGGAGGAAAATGGCTGCTGGCAGGGCATCAACCTGACCTATTACGGGCTGTTGACGGCCAATGCCTATCTCGCAGCCGTCGCAATTTTTATTATTCTGCAGAGTGCCATCGGGCAGTCCCCCGGCAAAAGTCTGCTGTTGGTAGTGTCGATTCTCGCCGTCTGTGTGCCCGCATCCAGGCTCATCGCCCTGTGGGTCGAAAAAAAGGCGCACACGTTTACCGCCGGCGGGGCATCCTTTGTCGGAGCCCTGATAGCGCCATGGCTGGCGGTGCTGTTCAATCATCTGCCTGTGGCGGCTGACAGCGACAAGCTACCGGTGATACCTTTTCTCGCCGCTATGAGTATCGCTTACTGTATGGGAGAGGGACTCGGGCGGCTCGCCTGCATCAGCTACGGTTGCTGTTACGGCAAACCCATCGAAGACTGTTCCCCGTTTTTGCGCAAGATTTTTTCCCGCTGGAATTTCGTCTTTTTCGGCAGTACCAAAAAAATAGCTTACGCAGGAGGCCTCGAAGGCCGAAAGGTCGTTCCGGTTCAGGCCATGACGGCCATATTTCACATAACAATGGGCCTGATTCTGATCGCCTTTTTCCTGACCTCCCATTTTTTTGCCGTATTCCTTATGGGTGCTGTTTTGACCCATGGTTGGAGGATCTGTTCGGAGTTTCTCCGTGCTGACTATCGAGGCACCTCCAAAATTACCGCTTATCAGAAAATGAGCATCATCTCCATAATCTATGCTTTTGTCATCCCCGGGCTGTTTGTCGGCGAAACCGTTCCCGTCCCTGACATTGTGCTCGGTCTTGGAGCCATGTGGGAACCACTGATGCTGGTTTTTCTTCAGACGGTTTGGATAATCCTGTTTTTATATACGGGACGTAGCGGAATAACCGGATCGGTGGTATCCTTCCATGTTCATGAGGATAGGATTTAATTGTAATTTCAGGAATTCTGTTCGGTTCAAAAAAAAGGCGGACGGACAGTGGTAAAATGGGATTTTTAAGGGATTTTCTTTCACGCAAGGTTTCTCAACCTTTGGCCGGTCTTCTGCGGGAGGGGAAAACACCTCAAAAGCTGGCTTTGGCCATGGCTTTCGGCCTTACTATAGGCATGATTCCCTGCCCCTGGGGGGCTACGGCTCTTTGTGTCATCATCGCTTTTTTCCTAAGGATCAACCATGTGGCCATTCAAGTGGCCAATTACCTGGCTTGGCCTCTGCAAATCGTTCTCCTGGCTCCTTTTTTTCGGCTCGGGCAGAATATTTTTTCTTTTGACGAGCCTTTTGTCCTCGAAAATCTGACGTTCAGCTCATTCCAACCGCCCCTCGAATCCCTGCACTTGCTTTTGATTGCCG